>NZ_JAGGKM010000005.1:300000-473528 GCF_017873715.1 Cytobacillus luteolus | reverse complement strand
GTTTTCGGTCCTGTACTGACTTTATCGGTCTAAGCGGTAAAAATAACTGAAAGATAGTCATTTTTTAACTAAAACCTTATCCCGGGCTGTTTCTGAGATAAGTTCTAGTCATTTTCATAGCTCGATAATGACTATGAGCCTCTACTGTTGTAATTTTTCGGTCTAATCCGACATGATATCGGTCAAACGTGACTACTTATCGGTCCATGATAGTTTGTTTTCGGTCCTGTACTGACTTTATCGGTCTCCTCTAATGAAGCACACTTTACTTTCATTGCACATAAATAGTACGGTCTAATCGATATAACAACCTCCATAATAAAAACCGTCACACCAAAGTGTGACGGCCCTCATCATTTGTTCTGTATATTCGCTCGATGCTCTTCATTTAGCTTTTTAATATCACCAATCAGGTCTTTCATCTGTTCTTTGGCATCTGGATAGGTTTCATTCCAGTGTTTAGCCAAAGCTGGCATGGATTTCGCTATGTGCGTATACAATGCCCACATTTGTACTTTTTGCTTTAACTCAGGGGTATTTTCACCAACCATGAGTTCAGTGTATTTCTCTAACAGTCCTTCAAATTGCTCTACAAACTTTTGATCCATTCCGTTCTCTCCCTTCAATATTATTTAGTATACCCTACAACAAAATACAAAAAAAGAAATTGACCAGAGCCAATTCCTTTACTTTCTTTTACATGTTATCGGACAGGTTAAACAATGGTCATCCTTAGCATCGGTTGTTTGATAATAGAAGCAACATGTCTTACGCACACGAATCTCTTTATCATGCTCTGGAAAAAACGTCTTTGGCGTATAATATCTTGAAAGTGGATTCTTGTTATAAGGTCCAAACAAATCACCAGGCGCCTTTTCCACCACATATAAATAATCCTCTTTGATTTGATCTCTTCTATCAGAAAAACTCTCATCCTCTAATAGCATATCGTATAGCCAAAAGATGTAGATTGCGATGTTTTCCCAGAGAACTAGCTTCGAAATCTTCGTCTCTTTTGAAAGAGTAAAAACAATCTTAAAAATATGCTCTGAAAACAACATTTTTAGGTACTCATCTCGCCAGACCGTGCGATCAGATTCAGCCTCAGAAACCTCTAAATCCTCCAAACGAAAATTAGGTAACCAAACGGATAGTTCTTTCTCTTCATTGTTCTCTAATGATATATTATCCATTTTTACATTTAGTCCCTTGTTTAAGATCGTCATGGAATACAAGGATAATACCGCAAAAAAACCATATCTTTTCACAAGCATTGATGCTGTAACCTTGAGAGTAGGGGATTTAAGAATCTCCTGTAATTTTCGTAAAAATGGATGTAACTCTGTCTTGTTTAGTAGCCCTTTAACCGATATAGATAATTCAGAAAGGTAGGATTCCTCCGTAAGACGAAAATTCTTTAATTGTTCCAATTCGTCATGTTGAAGTTTTTTGACCATGTTACACTCCTACCTTCTGTACCTTTTGTAAAATACACCTTCCTTTTCCGTGAGGGATACATAAAGGTGTTCCAAATAGAGGATCGATTGTTACTTCACAGTTCATAGCAAAGACATCTTTCACCAGATTGCAGTTAATTACATGCTCCGGTTTGCCTTGAGCATAGATTTTCTTATCTTTAATTGCCACAATATGATGTGCGTATCGACAAGCAAGATTCAAATCATGTAAAACCATAACAATGGTTCTTTTTTCTTTTTCGTTCAACTCAAATAATAAATCTAATATTTCAATCTGATGAGTCATATCTAAATACGTAGTCGGCTCATCAAGTAAAATAACATCCGTTTCTTGAGCTAGAGTCATAGCAATCCAGGCACGTTGTCTT
Organism: Cytobacillus luteolus; assembly: GCF_017873715.1. NCBI lineage: Bacteria > Bacillati > Bacillota > Bacilli > Caryophanales > Bacillaceae > Litchfieldia > Litchfieldia luteola. The sequence goes on along the minus strand of NZ_JAGGKM010000005.1, from coordinate 471,682 downwards.
TGTCCGCCAGAAAGGGAATCTACAGGGCGCTCGGCAAATTCCTTCATTCCTGTTGCTTCAAGTGCATCGTTTACCATTTTTTCATCATGCTCTGTCCATTGCTTAAACCAGTTTTGATAAGGGTAACGACCTTGTTTTACAAGCTGAAGAACGGATAACCCTTCAGGAGCAACTGGGCCTTGTGGTAAAATTGCTAACTTCTTAGCGACTTCTTTTGTTGCTAACTTGGCAATTGCTTCACCCTCTAACAGAATCGAACCTTCTTGTGGTTTAAGTAAGCGTGCCATTGAACGAAGTAGTGTAGATTTTCCACAACCATTTCCTCCAATAAATACCGTAATTTCTCCTTGAGGTATTTGTAGATGTAAATCATCTATTATTAAAGTTTCACCATATGAAAGCGTTAATCCATTCGTTTCTAGAGCATGCATGTCAGTTGCCCCTTCCTTATGAGTTTCGACTCTTGTATAAAAGGTAGATAAAATAAGGTGCTCCAATCGCGGCTGTGAATACACCCGCCGGTACCTCTAAAGGAGAAAACAAGGTTCTTCCAATCAAATCAGCTAGCATAACCAGCAATGCACCTACAAGTGCAGCTACCGGAATCAAGGCTCCAAAGGCAGAACCAACAAGTTTTCTGGCGATATGTGGTGCCATTAACCCAACAAATCCAATTCCTCCAGCAAATGCAACTGCACTTCCGGTTAATGCTGTACCCATAAGAAGTAGAATGAGTCTTTGTTTTTGTACAGAACTTCCAACTCCTGTAGCTAATTCATCACCTAACTCTTGGACATTGAGATTTCGAGCTAAAATAATCGTAACAGTTACTAATATGAGAACAATAGGTGTCAATACTGCCACATTTTCCCACGTCGAACCGTAAACTGTACCTGTAAGCCAAATGTTTGCTTGGCTTGCACGATAAATCGGCCCCATAACCATAAAAAGAGTGGTAAAGGCTTGCATCAAAGCTGAAATCCCAATCCCAATCAAAACAAGTCGAATGGGTGATACACCATTTTTCCAGGCTAATAAATAGACTAAGAGTGCAACGACTGTTGCCCCAATAAATGCAGCAACCGGCATCCATTTGATACTCACAGTAAGAGAATTGTTCGTATCACTGAAGAAAGCTAAGAAAGCAACAACTGCTACCGCTGCTCCACCCGTTAAGCCGATAATATCGGGTGATGCTAGTGGGTTTCTAATAATCCCTTGTAGAATACTTCCTGCTACAGCGAGACTTACACCAACTAATAAGGCAATGATGATTCTTGGTAAACGAAACGATTTTACGACAAGAGTCTCCATTTGCTCACCATAACCGAACAGAACCTGAACGACCGTTAGAGGAGCAATTTTCATTTCTCCCATTCCTGTGCTTATTAAAAATAATGCAATGACTAGAGCAAAAAGAACAGAAATTACGGTTACTGATTTTTTATCTATTAAAAAAGAGATATTTTTCCCAAATCTTACTGATGTGTATTTGCTCATGATTTATGAAACCCCCTACGAGCAATATAGATGAAGAATGGAGTCCCAATGATTGCGGTCATGACACCAACAGGTACTTCTTCTGGCATGACAACATAGCGAGCTCCGATATCAGCTATTACTAGCAATATCCCACCTAAGACAGCACAATAAGGGATGATCCAACGATGGTCAATGCCAACAAGTGAACGAGCTATATGTGGAACAATGATTCCGATAAAGCCTATAGGACCTGCAACAGCGACAGAGCCTCCTGCTAAAAGAATAATAGCAACTGCAGCCATTAACTTAACTGTCCCCGTTCGTTGTCCTAAACCCTTGGCAACATCTTCACCCATGGTAAGAACATTAATTTTATTAGCCATTACTAAGGAAATACCCCAAGCAACTGCTAAATAAGGAAGTACACTCCATAACAACTCTAGCTTTCTTCCAGCAACTGACCCTGCTAACCAAAATAACACTTGTTCGAGTGCCATTTCATCAATAACCAAAAGACCTTGTGTAAAAGAAGCAAACATCGCTGCCATGGCTGAACCAGCAAGGGTTAATTTCATTGGTGTAAGACCCTCTCGACCTAATGCACCTATAAAATAAACCAAAAAAGCTGCTACAGCTGCTCCTAAAAAAGCAATCCATGCAAAAGCCTGTAAAGAGGTTATTGAAAAGAATGAAACAGCAACGACAATAAAAAATCCTGCACCTGCATTAACACCAAAAATTCCGGGAGAAGCAAGTGGATTTTTGGTTAATGCCTGCATCAATGCACCGGCTATCGCCAGGCTTGCTCCAACAGCAGCTGCAATTAATGCGCGAGGTAAGCGAACGGATTCAATAATAATATGTTCATTTGATCCATCAAACTGGGTAAATGCTTCAATTGCGATTTTCCATGTTGTATTTGCATAGCCATAAACAATACTTAGACACATGCTTATCAGTAGAAGCAAAATACCAATTAATAGACCAAGCACTCTTGATTGTGTTGTCTTTAATATCATATTTAATAAATCTCCTGTTTTCACTATAAAAAAAGTGGTAGTAGGAATAAGTCTCTTTTATTATAAAGTGAACCTTTTTTTATCCCTGTGAGAAAAATCACTTTCAAATTAAATTTCATCATATATAGTCTATTTGAAGTGAGAATAACTGTCAATGATTATGAAAACCATTTTCAATTAATTGTTGACAGATTGTTTAATCGCTATTATTATCTTTATTGTGAATGAAAATCATTATCAAACAAACTGGAGGCCATTACATGAAAAACAAATGGATGTTAGCACTTATTACTGTTTTGCTATCTTTCACTTTAATTTTAACTGGATGCGGTGCAGATAAAGAAGAAACAAAAGAAGCAGCACCTCAAACTGAAGAAAAAACAGATACTACAGAACAAGCTGAGTCAACTGTTTACACTGTTGAACACGCAATGGGGACAACAGAAGTACCAGCCACACCTGAGAAAATTGTTATTTTAACAAATGAAGGAACTGAAGCGTTACTAGCAATGGGAGTTAAACCAGTAGGAGCAGTTAAATCTTGGACTGGTGACCCTTGGTACGCTCATATCACTGCTGATATGGAAGGCGTTGAAGTTGTAGGTACTGAAAGTGAAGTAAACGTTGAAGCAATCGCTGCACTTCAACCAGACTTAATCATCGGTAACAAAATGCGCCAAGAAGCAATTTACGATCAACTAAAAGCAATTGCACCAACAGTTTTCGCTGAGACTTTAAGAGGCGACTGGAAAGAAAACTTTAAGCTTTATTCAAAAGCAATTAATAAAGAAGACGAAGGTTCAAAAGTTCTTGCAGACTTCGATGCACGTATTGATGCAATTAAAGCAAAAGCTGATTTAGAAACAGAAATTTCAGTAGTACGTTTTATGGCTGACCACACTCGTATCTACTACACAGATACATTCTCTGGTGTAATTTTTGATCAAATTGGATTTAAACGACCTGCAAACTTAGAAAAGTTATTCTCTGATGATCCGGCTAACCTATTTATGAGAAAAGTTGGTAAAGAAGGAATTCCTGAAATGGATGGAGATATCATCTTCTACTTCACTTATGAGCCAGGAGACGGAAAAGCAACTACTAATGAAACTGAAATGATTAATGATCCACTATGGCAAAACCTAAGTGCAGTTCAAGCTGGCAATGTTCACAAAGTAGACGATGCTATTTGGAACACAGCTGGTGGAGTTCTAGCTGCAAACCTATTATTAGACGACTTAGAAAAATTCTTTGTAAAAGAATAGTACGAAAAAAGAGGCTGACAATGACTGTCGCCTCTTTTTTGTGCTCTTTTTTGAAGAGAATATAGACGTTTTATAATTTATAGTGGATTGAAGCGGAAGGCACTTGACTCCTGCGGGATGTAGAGGAAAAGTCGAGACCCCGCAGACGGAACGTTGAGGAGTGGGTTTTTTCACGATAGTGAAAATAACCTTCCTTTTCCTCCCCGCAAAAAGCAAGTGCCTGCAGCGGAAAGGAAACGGTCAATGTTCAAAGAGTCTATTCATTACCTCTTAGCTTTTCCAAAATAACCTGTGCATCATATCCAGCATTAAAATCATAAAGTTTAGCCTTTTCACCATTTAAAGCTCTTACAAGGTTATCAATTAAAGATGACGAATCAACTTCAATCGGCTCAATTTTAGCAATTGATTCACCCACTTTTCCACCTTCAAGCATTCCCCAATTCACCAAAGATAGTGTTCCTTCTGTTCCATAAGCAGTAAACGCAATACGCTCATCGCCTGCAATATCACTCAAACCATTGATGATAAATGGTGTACCATCTTCAAGCTCAAGATTTGCGTAAACCCCTATTTCGCTCTTTGTAGGATTCTCTGGTAACTCAAGCTGTCCATTTTTATATGCTATTGAACCAAAAATTCGCTGAGCCTGCTGGATAAAATGAACCCCAACTTCAAGTACAAATCCGCCTTGTTCCCTACTTGCTACCCAATCATTTTGTTGCCAAAACCGAGGCCATTGTGGAAAATGCATTGTAAGTTCAAGTCTTCGAAGCTTACCAACATACTTTTCTTCAATCAATTTAGCAAATGTATTAGCTGCTGAACCATAGTTTAAAGGGAAATTCATAGCATGGACAATCCCAGCCGTCTCCGCTTTATTTTTCATATCGAATGCTTCTTCTACGGAGTTCGCAAGCGGTTTTTCACATAAAAGGTGAATTCCTTTATTTATTACATCAGCTGCTATGGCATGATGATATTTGGGTGGAACAGCTATGTATACTAAGTCTAACTCTACTTCACCTAGCATTTGCTGATGATTTGTGTACGATTGAATGCCGCCTAGTTTTTCAGCAACTGATACAACACGCTCATTTAATTGGTCACACACAGCCACTACTTCTGTACTTGGGTGTTGAACAAATGATTGAATAAGTCGTTCACCTATAGCACCTAAACCGATGACACCAACCTTATATATTTTGTTCATAATCTTACCTCCGTGTTAATTTTCAAACTTTTATATCAATTAAATTATAACAGGTTCTTCTACAAACACGAAAAAACAGACCTCAAAAGAAGTCTGTTTTTTATGAACCATTTATTTTTTTAAGCTTTGCGCACATTAGTCGCTTGAGGTCCACGTTGGCCATCTTCAATTTCAAAAGTTACCTCTTGGCCTTCATCAAGTGATTTGAATCCTTCTGATTGAATAGCTGAGAAATGAACGAATACGTCTTCTCCACCTTCACGCTCAATAAATCCAAATCCTTTTTCACTGTTAAACCATTTAACTTTACCATGTTCCATGTTTTGTTGCCTCCTAGTATGTAAATATTACACAAAACTAAACTTTTAAATTTAATCTTGCTCGATTATTATTGCTCATACAATTTACTTTTATACATCTTCGGTAAAAAATTTATATAAATGTTTTAATATCGTAGACTTGACCATTTTCTATCTGCTCACTGATCATCAGTTTAGTTATTACTTCTGCGACAAAATCCGGGGTTCTAAGCATTCCATTCTCGCTATACTGTTTAAAGGTCTCAACATCAGCAAAATCATCCTTTTCGGAACTTCTTATCGTTCTTTGCATATCTGTATCCATAATACCAGGTGAGAAGGATATAACTTTTGTTGGATTTGTACAATTCTCTTGTTCTAGACCCGCTGCTTTTGTAAACATATCTAAACCAGCTTTTGTACTGCAATAGACACTCCAGCCAAAAATCGGTCTGTTAGCTGCGCCTGAAGAAACATTTACTACAACTTTATTGGCCACAATAGCCTCTGTACTTTGAATAAATGTTGAAGTTAGAATCATTGGAGCTAATAAGTTCACTTTGACACTGGCTTCCATTTCTTTATTTGATGCTTTTCCAACAGGCTTGATTGGTTCAACAATACCTGCGTTATTAATTAAATAAATTCCTTCGGCTTTCTCTCTGTCTATTGACCCAAGGATTTTCTCCATCATTTTTTCAACTTCTTCAAGCTTTTGTAAATCACATGAAAAATAATAGAGATTTACATTCTTATCCTGTGCTAGTTGTTTTAATTCATTGTTTTGCTTTCTTGACACACAAAATAGTGTATTATTTTCATGCAAAAGTTGTTTTACAATCGATTCTCCCAAACCCTTTGAAGTACCTGTAACAATATAATAGTTCAAAAACCTACACTCCTCTATATGTTCCAAATAATTTTAGATAACTACCATGATAACAGGAAAAGTTAAGTTTTTATAACAATTGCTATTCAATAACCCCTGTTTCAGTTAATATTACGTCTGCCTCAATATCAACTTTCAATTTTCCATAATCATCTTTCCATTTTTTAGGGTCAAAGTCTCGAATTGCATTTTCTGCTGAGAAGCCGATTCCAACTGGATCTGTCCCTTTTTCTTGAAAGCGTTTGATTAGAGCATAAGATTTTTCTTCAATCAAGTCTTCCATCTCTTTAACAATCTTTTTCACAACGTCACTCTCTGCTTTTCTACCAGAATACTCACTAAGAATCCCATCTAGAGACACTTTAATAGATACTAATGTACCTCCATTACTTTCTTCTACATTTATTGTTCTAGTCGACTTTATTCTTTTTATGGCTGCATATTCATCTGTTCCCTTTAGGTTTAGAGTATAGGAACCCGCACCAAAATTCTCAACTAGCGCTTTGAAAAAAAACATGTCTGCCTCTGATATTTTATCTACTAACGTATCTTCTTTAAAAATTCCAATTCCCGTCATCTTTACCTTGTTTCCTTCTAATTTTAACATAGGCAGATATGGATCCATCCCTTGGGCAAAATAGCGAAACATAAAAGTATGTAATATACTTTCTGGGAGATCACGATTTTGGGTATTATGTTCAATAAGTGTTGCAAGATAATTTCCAGTCCCTAGGTTTCCTAGGGTTTGATTTAGCATTTCTGTTGTTTCTCCCTCAACAATTCCCATATACATTTTTGATCCTATACTAGCATCTCGCTGAAGTGCATCTACATATTCGATAATACCATCTCTTGCTAGTGCTTCACTATAGATCCCAGCTCTAATTCCTCCTGTAACTAACGGGTCAGCTGATTTTTTTTGCAAAATATTAATAACCTCTTTAGCCAAGTAAGACTCTTCTGTAAATTGCTCATTTTCTACACTTTTATCAGCTTTAAATACAGGAATGACACACGTACCTCGTATCTTCCCCTCTTCAGCACGGTCAAACCCAATTGCCGTAACAATATTTATTTCGTCAATTATTTCAGTACGTACCGAACCGAATACTAATGTTATTACAAGTAAGATAAAAGCACTACTTATGATTAGGAGTTTCTTCATTTTTTTCCCTCATTTTCGTACGAATGACTAATAATACAAAGAGTAGCGGAATATACACGAAATTAAAATAAAATCCAATTTCAGCCAAAATGTCATTAGCTGTGTTAATCACTAGTCTTGAGTTTAATAATGATATTACGATTAAGGCTACTAACATTTGTACAAGTAATGCTGATTTTTGCTTTATCGAAAATATTCGTTTCATCCCACGACTTGATGCCCAGAGCGCTAAACAAACATTAGGTAAAATAATTAATATATACGATGCAATTCCAATGTACTCAAACCTTGCAACAAAAGGTAACTCAACAATTTTCCACATTGACAACGTTGCCCAAATTTGTTTTTCGAGCTGAGCTTCTGAAAAAAACATAAACGCAGTGAGACCATAAGCTAAATATATAAAGGTAACATAGGATACTCCAAAGTATGCCCATTTTCTAGAATCTTTCGGTTTTTTAATAAACGGATAGAACACAAGTAACACCTCAAACCCCATCATACTTAATGTCATACCCTTTGTTGCATTAGCTAACTCTAGTAGCGAATGATCTAGAATAGGGAGAAGGTTCCCGAAATCAGCATATTCCAAAGGGAAAATTACAGTAAAAATTAAATAGGATGGAAGAAGGATACTAAACAAACTAATCCCAACCACCGTTCTAAACCCACCAGAAATCACATAATAGGTTAGAATTAGAAAATAGATTGTAAAGACTGGTACATTAAACTCTGGAAACAGCCAGACTTGAATAACCTCTATATATGTTCGAAGGACTATGATACTCATCCCGACTAAATAAATTGTAAAGAGAAATGATAAAAAGTTTCCAATCCATTTTCCGAATACAATTTGATGAACTGAGATAATATCTCCATCGTCTGATTTCTCTAGCATCCGATACATTAGTGAAATAATAATAATCACTAAAACCCCTGAAGCGATAATAGAGATCCAACTGTCGTAACCAGCAGCTTTAGCAATTATTCGTTGAAACCCTAATATACCAACACCAATCTGGATTGAAGAAATTACAAAGAAAACTAGAAATGGTGATATTAGAAATCGTTCCTCAATTTTCCTCATTCCTTCAACCCCTCTCTATTTACTCATCTATGTCCTTTTTCAGCTGGGCATTCTTTTTATTAAATCTCGTAGGATTAGTTGACCTCAAAAATTGTGGTCTTTTCGCTAGACTGCTAAAAGGTAATCTTACTTGTGCGTCTTTCAAATCTTGAATTCGTAAAGGATAAATTGGCTCTAAAAATGGTCTACCTAATGATGTAAGCCTTAGTAGGTGGGTTAGTAACAAGCAAAAAGCATATACCACTCCTAATAACCCCCAAAGTTGTGCAAAAAGTAAAAAAGGAAAGCGAATGACACGAATGGTATTACTCATGTTATAGACGGGTGTCGTGAATGATGCTAACGCTGAGAGTGCAACTATGATTAATAAAACATTACTAGTTAAACCAGCCTCAACCGCTGCAGTTCCAATTACAATCCCTCCAACGATACCAATCGTCTGGCCAACCTTTGTTGGCAATCTGGCCCCAGCTTCTCTAAGTAGCTCGATGGTTAATTCCAAAAAGATAGCTTCTAAGATAGGTGGTAATGGAACAACCCTTCTTGAAGTGATCAAATTCCCCATTAGTTCACGAGGGACAAGTTCATAATGGAAGGTTAGTACAGCCACATATATTGGAGTAACTAAAATAGAGAAGATAACCGCGAAAAATCGAAGGAGCCTTAAGAAGGTTGCAACATACCAATTTAGAAAATAATCCTCAAAAGATGAGAAAAACTCTACTAATGTAGTTGGTCCAATTAAAGCATGCGGTGACCCATCTACGAATACAACCGTCTTTCCTTCTGATAAAACTGCAGCGACACGGTCTGGCCTTTCTGTATCTAATAACTGAGGAAAAGGAGACATTTGATTATCTGCAATAATCTGTGCAACATAGGAACTATCAACCAGTTGATCAAATTCAATATCCTTAAGTCTTTGCAGTACAGTTCTTACGTTCGTTTTATCTGCAATGCCGTCCACATATAATACTGAAATTCGCGTTTTAGATAGTTCTCCTATAGTTACTTCTTTCACCTTCAAATCAATAATCGGAAGTCTCTTTCTTACTAGGTTTAAGTTAGTATCTAGAGATTCTACAAAAGCTTCCTTTGGTCCAACCACACTAAATTCTACTTCTGGTGGAGAAACACTCCTATTATTATCTAATGGAGCTCTTATCAAGGCACAAATCTCATCTTTTCGATGAAGTTGAACCATTAGATAACCAGAAAGTAGCTTTGTTTTAATTTCTTCAATGTCTTTTGTCAGAATAATATCTTCAATAGGGACTGACTCTTTTATTTCTTTTATTGATTCTAGAGTTGGTTTATTAATATTAGGCAATACGTATTCGTGAATTTTCTTTGCATCTATTAAATTTTTTTGATAGCAGATCCAATAAGGTGTAATGGCTTGTTCATTGAAGTAAACAAGAAAATCACCTTGTTTTTGAAAGGCTGTTACAATTGCTTCGACTAATTTTGGTTTTTTTGGCTCTGTTTTTCTAAATAAGCTAAACATGTATCATCACCATTCACCCTTTTATTTCGAATTAATGTCTTTAGCCCTTCAAGCTTTTCATCCAAACGGGTCCTTGTGTTAGTTATTCCATGAAATGTTAGGTAATTATGCAAGATTTTTTTTATTGCAGTAAAAAAAGCAGCATATCTTCTGTATGCTGCTTTGCCAATTGTTATTTCTCTCTTTTATTTAGATTTTGAATATCATGCTCCTCTGCAAGTTCTGTTTGAAATTTATTCTGGAAGCTTGTCATATTAAATGTCATGTTATTTCGACCTTGATCTAAGACCTTATTCTCCATGTAAGCATGAAAGAGAGCCTCAGCTAACATGATAAATACAGCCGCGAATAAAGAAGCCAGAGCAAGTCGATCTGGGGGATTAATAAACAGTAAGCTTAAACCCCATATTGACAAAAAGGCAAGCCCCATGTCAGCTAATGATGCAACCATATTTCCTAGTCTCGGAAGAATGAATAAATCACCAATTACATAGGCTACGCCTGTTACAAGTGCACTTATCATGAGGATTTCTAAGACAGTTGAATTATAATAGATCCCAAAAACGGATAAGAGAATAATTGAAGTAAATATAAACTTTATTCCTAAAGCCTTAAGATGCTTCATATATCAATAATCTTCCTTTCATATTTAGGATAGAATTTAGTGTTTGCTAAAATCCTCTAAATCATAAATAAGATTAATTGGTAAACCATTAGTGAAGTTAACATTTTTAGAATGTTTTTCTAAATCCGCATGAAATCTACCATATATGCAAATGCTTTACATATTGATTAAAATTACACGAGGTGTTTTTTAAAATGAAGGAAAGAAGATTTGCTTGGTTGATACTCCCTCTATTTATTGCTTTGTTTCTTATATCAGTGATGACACCTTTTGGTGGTCAGAATAACAGTGAAAATATTCATCAGGGGCCAACCGTACAAAAAATTCAAAGTTTATATCAGAAGGATGATGAAATCCTTAAACACTCAAGCGATGATACAAAACAAGGTCATTCTAAAATTTTTACAGTTAATTCTCTACAAATTGGAGAGGAAATTGTCCAACGTTTAGATAATAGCCCTAAGGTAACACACGTTCACCACAATCCAAACGAAACGAGTCATTTTTATGAAAATCAAATCATTGTTAAGTTCCGTGAAGATATTTCTGAAGATCAACTTAATACTTATTTAACAGCTATTAATGGTCAAGTGCTAAAAAAGTTTGATTCAATTTTCACCTTTGAATCAGAAAGTGAAACAACAGTAGATCTTATTCAGTTTTTTGCACCAATCGATAATGTTGCTTATGCAGAGCCGAACTACATCATGATGCAAAATGAAACAACTCCAAATGATATCTATTACCAAAGATACCAATGGAATTTGCCATTAATTGAAGCAGAAGCAGGCTGGGAAATTACTCAGGGGAATGAGGCTGTTAAAATAGCCGTGGTTGATACAGGTGTAGACCTTGAACATCCAGATTTAGTAGAACGTTTAACCGATGGCTATAATGCCCTAACAGATTCAAATGATGCAGATGATGATAATGGTCATGGTACACATGTAGCCGGAATTATTGCATCCAAAGTAAATAATCATGAAGGCATCGCCGGGTTAACCTGGTATAACCCCATTATCCCCATAAAAGTCATGGGTGAAGAAGGGTATGGTTCAACTTTTGATATTGCAAAAGGAATTATTTGGGCAACCAATCAAGGTGCAGAGGTTATCAATTTAAGTCTCGGAAATTATCAACATTCAGATATGTTAAAAGATGCTATAGATTATGCCTTTAAAAAAGATGTTGTCTTAATTGCTGCCTCTGGTAACGACAATACGAGCCAGCCTAGCTTTCCAGCTGCATATCCACAAGTACTTAGTGTAGCAGCAGTTGATTATTACGGTGATCGTGCCAATTTCTCAAACTACGGAGACTACATTGATGTATCTGCTCCAGGAGTACAAATTGCTAGCACTTATTTTAATAAGCAGTATGCAGCCTTGTCTGGTACATCGATGGCTGCCCCTCACGTATCGGCTTTAGCAGGATTAATTCGGTCTATTAATCCTGAGTTACGTAATACAGAAGTAATGGAAATTATCAAAAAAACCACTGTCGACCTTGGAGATAGAGGGAAGGATATTTACTTCGGAGAAGGGCTTATTGATGTTGTTAACGCACTAGAGGTCGCATCCGATAGGTAATAAATTTAATCGCTTTAAACGCTGACCAATATTTAACCATATTGGGGGGATAAAATGTTTCATCTATTGCGAACGAATTCATTAGAAAGAAAACTTTTCTTTCTTGCTATTGTAGTATTGTTTCTCTTTGTATCACCCTACTATATTCTTGGTGAAGATGCCCATTTACGGGTTCATGATAACCTAGATTCGAATATCGCATGGTATAAGGTTTTAAAGGAAAGCGGAGAAATATTTGGACCGGTTAATACGGTCATACCACAAATCATCAATGGAAATCTTTCAAGAAATGCATTTGGAACAGAGTACAGTGTGATTGTATGGCTGCATGCTTTATTTCCCTCCATGTTAGCGTATGCACTTAGTCAAACAATCACACGAATTCTTGCTTTTATTGGCATGTACTTATTATTAAAGAAACACTTTGTGCAGGGTGAAAGATATAGTTGGATTCGAATTGGGGTTTCACTTGCCTTTGCTTTAACTCCCTTTTGGCCCTCGGGAATGTTAAGCACACTTGGAATGCCACTTGCGCTTTGGGCATTATTAAATATTCGAAACGGGGAACGAGCCTGGACTAATTGGATAGTACTAGCTCTCCTCCCTTTGTTCTCAAGTATTGTATTAGGATTTTTCTTTTTTCTTTCAGCGATGGGAATCTTCTGGTTAGTAGATGTGCTCCGAGGAAAAGGGATGAATGGTCGATTTTTAATAGCCATTATCTTTATGACGCTTATGTTTCTATTAGTAGAATATCGACTTGTGTATTCCTTTATCTTTGATCATGAGCCTAATAGTCGTGATGAATATTTTCATGCTAGATTAACCTTTATACATTCTTTAAAGCTAACCTTTAAAAATTATGTACTAGGACACACCCATGTTATGACTGTACATGGCTTGGTCATTTTACCGGTAACCATTCTTGCATTATATGCTGTTATTTTGCAGAAGGCATGGAGGCGAGAAAAGGTATTTGTTTTTTTACATGTTCTAAACCTATCTCTCTCAGCTTGGTATGCATTCTGGTTTTATAAGGGATGGCTCCCACTCACTGAAAGATTTCATTTTTTAGATACATTTAATTTTGCTCGCTATCATTTCTTAAGACCTCTAGTTATTTATACATTGTTTGCTATTTCTTTGAAAATTCTATGGGATTACGGCTCTAGATTAAATAGTAGGAGAAACTGGTGGATACATGCATGTATTTTTTTTATAGTTTCTCAGGTACTTGTTTTAACTGCTTTTAATGAAGAGATTGTCCATCGAAAAAAACCTTCATTTAAAGAGTTTTATGCTGAGAAACAATTTGAAGAGATTAAAACCTATATTGGAATGCCACCAGAGGATTATCGTGTCGTTAGTATTGGTATCCATCCTGCGATTGCCCAATATAATGGCTTTTACACACTTGATACGTATAACAATTTTTATCCGCTAACTTACAAGTATCAATTTCGTCAAATCATTGAAAATGAACTAGAAAAGGATAAAAAACTAAAGCAGTACTTCGATGAATGGGGTGGAAGGTGCTACATCTTTATAGATGAAGTTGGTAAGCATTATATGTTCAAAAAGAAAACGAAGAAAGAGATTACCAAGATGGAATTAAACCTAAAACCGTTTTACGAGATGGGAGGAAGTTATGTCTTATCAGCTATTCCAATAAACAATGCAGCTGAAAATGGGTTAATTCTTGAAAAAGTATTTGAATCAAACGAATCCGCCTGGAAAATTCACCTATATAGCACTTCTTATGCACCTTAGGAGGGATAAAGTTGATTGAACCTAAGCTAACAATCGTAGTACCGTGTTATAACGAAGAAGAAATGCTTCCCGAAACATTTATTTGTTTGGGGGAGTTTTTGGAAGAATTGATATCCTCAAAAATGATATCAGAACAAAGCAAGCTTTTATTTGTTGATGATGGTAGTAAGGATAAAACATGGTCACTTATTTACAAAGCAGGCTTAGCCAACCCTTTGATAAAAGGGTTAAAGCTTTCAAAAAATGTCGGCCATCAAAATGCGTTACTTGCTGGACTGTTTACTGCAAAAGAGCATTCTGATTGCATGGTTTCGATTGATGCAGATCTTCAGGATGATGTTACTGTTATTAAAGATTTTGTTCAGAAATTTACAGAGGGTTATGAGATTGTGTATGGTGTTCGAAGAGAACGTAGCACAGACACTTTCTTCAAGCGAAATACTGCACTGGGATTTTATAGACTTATGAAAAAAATGGGCGTTGATCTCATTTATAATCATGCGGATTTTCGACTTATGAGCAAGCGAGCCGTAGAGGAATTAGAGAAATTTGAAGAGACGAACTTTTTTCTCAGAGGAATTGTACCGCTCATTGGCTTTCAGTCGACAGAGGTGTTCTATAACCGTAAAGAACGCTTCGCAGGAGAAACAAAATACCCCTTACGGAAAATGTTATCTTTTGCTCTTGATGGGATTACATCTTTTAGTGTCACACCAATTCGTTTTATTTCACTAATTGGCTTTTTGTCTTTTTTTATTAGTTTAGTATTCGGAGCCTATTTTTTACTGTTGAAATTAACAGGAAATACGACTACAGGTTGGACTTCTTTAATTACTTCCATTTGGTTAATCGGGGGATTGCAATTAATTGGTGTTGGGCTAATAGGGGAATATGTAGGTAAGATATATAAAGAAGCAAAGCGAAGACCGAAGTTTATCATTGATATTAATACATTTAACCTAGCGCTTAAATCTGGACAAACACTTACTGTAGAAAAGGAGCAAGAACAGCTTGGTTTTACTGGCCTACCTAAAACAAATTAATCCTTTTTTCCGTTTTCTTTTGGTAGGGGTGGTGAACACGCTAATCGGTCTCTCTTCTATTTTTATCATGATGCATTTGCTTGGAATAAACTATTGGGGCTCCACCTTTACGGGAAACACACTTGGTGCGATTTTTAGCTATTTTTTAAATAGATCCTTTACCTTTCAAAGTAAAGCGTCGATTTCAACAAGTTCGGTACAATTTGTAATTGTAATCGTAAGCTGTTACATGTTTTCGTATTATACTGGTGATTTAATTGCCCGTCATATCCATCAAGCAATTGAGTTAATAACGCTAGATAAACGCGACTTAGCAGTGTTCATTGGGACGGGAATTTATACGATAACAAATTATGTTGGTCAGAAGCTGATTGTGTTTAGAAAACTTTGAACCTTGTCCGTTCCTTTCCACTACAGGCACTTGCTTTCCGCGGGGAGGGATGTGAGCCTCCTCGGCTTCGCCTGTGGGGTCTCACACTTCCCTCTACTTCCCGCAGGAGTCAAGTGCCTTCCGTTCCAATCCACTCTTCACTTACATATAAGGTGAGTGGAAATAATATAGACCCCTTAATTAGAGGGGTCTCTTTGTCTTTGTCTAGTCATTTTTTTAGAATAAATAAATATGCCAAATAAGCTACCAGTTACGATAATGAAAGAGACTAGTAATACAAGATTCTTTGATTCTCCCTGTTCTTTTTCTATACTCGTGGAGGCTAAAACTGAGACGGGTCGATCACTTAGTTTTGCGACGGGGTTTAGCTTAGTTACTGAAAGCACCCGATTGTCCTCTCCCTTAATCAGAAGTTCACCTTCGTTTGTAACCTTTTGTTTAATAATTTCATTTATTTTATGAGTATAGTAAACAGAGTTAGTTGGGTAATAGTTATTATTCTGTTTATCTTTAAATACTTTGGTTGATGGAATAACTGTAGTCTTAAAATTTTCAAAACCATAGTCCAAAAGAGCTGCTGTATCCTTATAAATAATACTTTTAAGATTTGTTTTCATAGTGACTGCTACTAGAGTAAGATTTTCTCGTTCGGCAACAGTTGCCAAGGTATGTCCTGATTTTTGAACATAGCCATTTTTCCCACCTACTATACCTTCATAGGGGCGATGAGTAAGCATCTCATGATGATTATAAATAACGGTGTCCCAGCTTTCGCCTTTCCATTCAAGCTCATTTGTGCTAAATATCTCTTTGAAAGTATCATTTTTTAAAGCATAACTAGTAAGCAAAGCAATATCATACGCAGTCGTATAGTGCTGATCATGATAAAGTCCATGTGGATTAACAAAATTCGTATCATGAATGCCTACTTTTTCCTTCAAGAATTGATTCATTCTCTTTGAAAAGTCTTCAACTGACCCATCCATATGTTCAGCAATAGCAACACCCGCATCATTTCCTGAGTTAATTAGCAGGCCTTGAACAAGCTTTATTAAAGATACCTGTTCCCCAGGCTCTAAATAAACACGTGTCCCCTCAACATACCTAGCATTTTCGCTGACTGTCACAATGTCATCTAGCTTACCTTCTTCAATTGCAACAATTGCCGTAGCTATTTTTGTGACACTTGCAGGATACATTCTTGCACTACTGTTCTTTTCATATAAAATAGAACCTGTTTTCGCATCCATTAATACAGCGCTTTCACTCTGTACTGAAGGAGAATTATCTTCAGCATAGTGATAAGCTGGAAAGAAAAAAAACACTGAAATAGTGAGCATAAGGAATATACTATAATATTTCATTATCGTTCTCCATATTTATGATTTTATTTACTTGAAAGCTTTTAACGTAAAATCATCCTAATTTATTTTATCAGATAGGTTGTCACTTTATTATCAAGAAATCAAACTGTAACTAAAAGATAATATTTATGTATTATAGGCTGACCCTAGATTAAAAGCCCCTATTTAGTAACAGGGGCTTTCACTGGGGATAAGGGTATAAATGAGTCTACCTCACCTCTAACTAGAGGCGAAGAGATACATTTGTTGTATCTACAATTGTTTTAGTAGATTACTTTTTAGTAACCATAACCAACGTATGCTGCTCCTACAATGATAAGCAGAATGAATAATACTACGATTAACGCGAATCCGCCACCATATCCTGCTCCTGCAACTGTTCCACTCATTCAAAAACACCTCCATTTCGTCTACGTTTACAATATATGTATGGAAGATAAATATGAAAGGGCGTTTACCCAGTTTTTTGTATTTTTTAATTTTTAGGGTAAAAAACACCCTAAATAAAAAGCGCTGCAACTTATTTCTCCTTTAGAAAAATAGGTTACAGCACCTTATAACAATTATTTAACTTCGATTACAAATGGATAGATTAATACGTTTCCATCAATTTTGAACTCAGCCCAAAGTTTATATATTCCTGCTTGAGGGAATTGAGCTTCAAAGATTGTTTCTTTTTCATTTGTAGGATGAACATGAATGTAGTCTTCTCCCGTTTCATCAAGTATAACTACATGACCCATAGCTCCTAAATATGGTTCTATTGTGGCATTAGGGAGATCAAATGTTAGAATAACTGTTTTCTCCGCCTCTAACTCTGTCGTTGTTAAGGTCGCAGTTTGGTTATTAACTGTTTTTGTAAACGTTTCGTCTACAATAAGAGATTCATGGCTATGGCTAGCTTTTGTTTCTCCAATTTCTAGGTTAATAGGACTAACAACATAGTCTAAATCTGCTGGTTTTATATCTACAAAAGCCTTGTATACCCCTGGTGATAGTTGTTTTGTTACCTCGAATACCCCTTTGTCTATTTGTTCAGGGTGAAGGTGATAGTAGTGTTCTAAATGCTCATCCACGATAATTAGATGTAGTAGCTTTTCATGATTTAACTTAAGATTCTCAACAGGGTTGCCAGTTAAATCAGTAATATTGATGGCTAGCTTATCACCTTTCACATCAATTTTTACATCAACTTCACTTGATGTATGTTCACTACCATTGTCACCATGAGAATCGTGGCCAGCGTCTGAACCATGATGATCACTTGTACCGTCATGCTCTTCCTCAGAATGAGCAGTATCTTTTTCAGAATGCTGATTGTCTTCTATATTACTATTGTGATTTTCAGCCTCAGTACCTATCGTAAATGCATACACATTGTAACCGACCACAACGATT
Source organism: Cytobacillus luteolus (assembly GCF_017873715.1). Classification (NCBI taxonomy): domain Bacteria; kingdom Bacillati; phylum Bacillota; class Bacilli; order Caryophanales; family Bacillaceae; genus Litchfieldia; species Litchfieldia luteola. Next base: position 453,576 of record NZ_JAGGKM010000005.1, on the reverse strand, counting down.
GCAAGATAGGAGATTGCTGAAATAATCCATTTCTTCATGAATCTAACCCCCCTGGGCTTACTTATTTAGTTTAACTTTTTGAAGCCTTAATGCATTGAGTACCACTGATACTGAGCTGAAAGCCATTGCAGCTCCGGCTAACCATGGAGCAAGGAATCCAACTGCTGCTACAGGAATCCCGAGAGTATTATATCCAAATGCCCAGAATAGGTTTTGTTTGATATTTCGAATCGTCTTTTTACTCATATAGATAGCGTCTGCAATACTGTTAAGATCTCCACGAATTAGTGTAATATCTGCAGCCTCCATTGCTACATCTGTCCCTGTTCCAATAGCCATACCGATATCAGCAGTCGCTAACGCCGGTGCATCATTAATTCCGTCTCCAACCATCGCTACCTTTTTACCTTGATTCTGCAATTTTTTCACTTCTTCTGCTTTTCCTTCAGGTAAAACTTCAGCAATAACGTGGTCTATGCCTGCCTCTTTTGCAATTGCTTCTGCTGTTCTTTGGTTATCGCCAGTAATCATAATCACTTCAATTCCCATGTTTTTCAGACGAGCAACTGCTGCTTGAGAGGTTTCTTTGATTGTATCGGCTACAGCGACAATCCCTGTATACAGTCCATCAATGGCTACAAGCATAGCCGTTTTTCCACTTTCCTCTAGTTGTTCCATTGTAATAAGTGCATCACCAAGTTCAATTTGATGTTGAGCCATCAGTTTACGTGTTCCAATGACTACTTCTTTTCCATCAATAACTGCTTTAATTCCAAAACCCGGAATTGCTTCAAAGCTTTCGGTTTCTTTAAACTCAATTCCTTTTTCTTTTATACCAGCAACGATTGCTTCTGCTAATGGATGCTCTGATTGCTTTTCTGCTGTTCCAATTAACTGAAGTAGTTCCGTTTCATTTTGATTTGACGTTAAAAGTACATCTGTTAATGTTGGTGTTCCTTTTGTTACTGTCCCTGTTTTATCAAGGATTACTGTTGTGATTTTGTGTGTCATTTCAAGGTGTTCTCCACCTTTAAACAAAATACCAAATTCTGCAGAGCGACCTGAGCCTGCCATAATTGAAGTTGGAGTCGCTAACCCTAAAGCACATGGACATGCAATAACTAAAACTGCAATCATATTTTCTAATGCATTCGCAAAATCGCCTGGGCTAACTACAAAGTACCAAACAAGGAAGGTTATAATCGCAATACCAACTACAATAGGTACGAAAATACCAGAGATTTGGTCAGCCATGCGCTGGATTGGTGCTTTTGATCCTTGAGCTTCCTCTACCACTTTAATAATTTGAGCAAGAGCTGTGTCTCTACCAACCTTTGTTGCCTTTACTTTTAAAAATCCATTTTTATTTATTGTCGCTCCGATAACATGATCTCCAATGGTTTTGTCGACCGGCACACTTTCTCCCGTCAACATAGATTCATCTAGTGCAGATCTACCTTCTACGATTTCACCGTCAACAGGAACTTTTTCTCCTGGTTTTATATAAATGATATCTCCAACAATTACATCCTCTAACTCAACCTCTACTTCAACGCCATCACGGAAAACCGTTGCTTTTTTAGCTTGTAATCCCATTAACTTCTTAATAGCTTCAGAGGATTTCCCTTTTGCACGAGCCTCAAATAGTTTCCCTAGAATAATCAGAGTGATTAAAATCGCACTTGTTTCATAGTAAAGTTCAACCATATGAGCATTTGAACCGATCGATAGAAAGGATAAATACACACTATAAAAATAAGCTGCAGAAGTACCTAATGCTACTAGTACATCCATGTTTGCACTCTTATTCCGAAGTGCTTTGTACGCTCCGACATAAAATTGTTTACCGACAATAAATTGGACAGGTGTAGCTAGTGCTAGCTGTACCCAGGGATTCATGAACATATCAGGTACATAAATAAAAGCTGTAAAGCTAAAGTGGCCAACCATTGCCCATAGAAGCGGCAGGGAAAGGATTAATGAAAAGATGAATTTTCCAGTCTGAATTTCAATTTCCTTTGCTCTGTGATCTTCAGACTCTTGACCCTTTTCATCCTTCACCGCTGCCCCATACCCTAACTTTTCAACACGCTTAACAATATCCGTTTTATTTAATAATGATGGATTATACTCAACCGATGCTGTTTCCAAAGCAAGATTTACAGTCGCTTTCGTAACACCTTCAAGTTTATTTAAGCCCTTCTCAATTCGTGCAGAACAAGCTGCACAAGTCATTCCGGTAACATTAAAGTCAGCTTTTTCCATTACAACATCAAAGCCAAGAGACTGGATTTTCTTTTGAAATGCTTCAATGTTGGTGACTTCTGGATTATATTTGATTTGTGAACGTTCTAAAGCAAAGTTAACATTTGCCTCTTCTACACCCTCAAGCTTTTTTAGTCCTTTTTCGATCCGGTTGGCACATGCTGCACATGTCATACCTGTAATTTGCAAACTTGTATCTTTTGTTGTACTCATCTAACAACCCTCCAATATACCGTATAGGGGTATATTAATTTGTAAAAGAGAACGTGCTATTTTTAGATAGCACGACTCATTTTTATTTATGCCACATCGTATCCTTGATCATCAATCGTTTCTTTAATAGCATCTAGAGATACTTCACTCGCATTAAATTCTACATCTACAGTACCTTCGTTTAAGTTAACTGTTACAGTACTAACTCCATTCAATTCACCAACACTACCTTCAACTGCTTTGACACAATGTCCACACGACATACCACTAACTTTTAATGTAACTTTTTCCATAATAAAACCTCTCCTTTTACTTCTTCATTAATTTATGAACGGTTACTAATACTTCATCTAAGACTTCTACATCGCCTTCTTGGATTCGCTCTAATACACAGCTTTTCAAATGGCCTTCAAGCAATAATTTACTAACGCCATTTAAGGCTGATTGAATGGCAGAGATCTGGGTAATTACATCATCGCAATAAGTATCCTTCTCGATGAGACCCTTTACTCCTCTTATTTGACCTTCAATTCGATTTAGGCGGCTAACAAGACTTTTTTTCGTCTTATCAGAATGGTGACTTTTTCTTTCATTGTGGGGAGAACAACAATCATCTAACTCTTCAGCGTCGAATTGCTCCTCTTTGATTTCTTCCATCATTTCCCCTCCTTGAATTTAATTTACCATACCCCCCTATCCTATGTAAAGGGAAATGTTTAGATAAATATAAATTCTTTTTTTAGTTTACCCTAAAAGGTTTTGATATTCCAATGAACTGTTTGTGAACAAGTTTGTGATTATAATTTGGCTTATCCCTTTTTATAACTCGCACATGTAACGATATGATCATTTACCATACCAACTGCTTGCATGAATGCATAACAGATTGTTGATCCTACGAATTTAAAGCCTCGTATCTTTAAATCCTTACTCATTCTATCACTAATTTCAGTTGTAACTGGTACATCTTTCATTTCTTTAAAATGATTTTGGATAGGGGCTCCATCCACAAATGACCATATGTATTTACTAAAGGATCCAAATTCACCTACCACTTTAAAATAGGCGTGAGCATTTGTAATGACTGCGTTTACCTTTAGTCTATTACGAACTATTCCTGAGTTTTGCAAAAGTTCCCCCACTTTGTGTTGATCATATTGGACAATTTTCTCAGGTTGAAATTGATCAAACGCAGCTCGATAGTTCTCACGCTTTTTTAAAATGGTGTACCAACTTAAACCCGCTTGTGCTCCTTCTAAGTTTAAATACTCGAATAGTAAACGATCATCATAAACGGGAACACCCCACTCATGGTCATGATAATCAATATATAAAGGATCCTGATTGACCCAGCCACATCTGTTCATAGCTTTTCCCTCCATCAACAATCTTGTACATTTCTACACTAAAACATGGATAGAAAAAAAGCCACTCCTTTTCGGAATGACTTTCACTATTTATAGCTATTATGGTTTTAAAACAACCTTTATGCAATCATCTTCATGGCCATTGAAAATTTGATATCCTTTACTAGCTTCTTCGAGAGACATACTATGTGTAATGATTTCTTTTGGATCAAATTTTTTATCCACGATCATATCATACAATTTCGGCATAATTGGAATCACAGGGGCCTGTCCCATCTTTAATGTAATGTTTCTTGAAAAGAAAGCACCTAATGGGAAGAGATTGTAGTTACCGCCATACACTCCTGTTAGTTGTACGGTTCCACCTTTTCTAACTGCTTTTGTTGAGATTTGAATAGGTCCAAGTGTACCACCTTGAAGTTTTAACTTTTGTTCTATAAATTCAAGAGGTGATTTCTTGCCATCCATCCCCACACAATCAATCACTACATCTGCTCCACCACTTGTTATCTCTTTTAAATGTTCACCCATGTCAGGGTAGTCTGTAAATTCAAAGACTTCAACATTGTTTATTTGTTTTGCACGATTCATACGATAATCCAAATAATCTACAGCAATAACTCGTTTTGCACCTTTCATCCATGCAAACTTTTGAGCCATTAACCCAACAGGACCACACCCTAGCACAATTACGGTATCATCCTTCTTCACTCCCGCATGTTCTACACTCCAATATGCAGTAGGTAAGACATCTGATAAAAAAAGAAGGGACTCATCTTCCAATTCACATGATTCTGGTACAACAAATGGTGTAAAGTTCCCAAAAGGTACCTTTAAATACTCTGCCTGTCCCCCAGGATGATTTCCAAACTTCTCTGTATAGCCAAAGTACCCACCTGAATCATAATGGGGGTTTGAATTATCACATTGACTTGTTAAATCATGATTACAATAATAACAATGACCGCATGACACATTGAAAGGCACAACGACTCGGTCTCCCTTTTTAACCTTTGTTACCTCAGGTCCTACTTCTTCTACAATTCCCATCGGCTCATGCCCTATCACATAGCCAATCGGTAGTGGCATATTCCCTTGATATAAGTGCAGGTCTGAACCACATATAGCAGTAGAGGTGATCCTCACAATAATATCATCTTTTTTCTCTAATTTTGCATCTTCAACTTCTTTTACTGCTACACTATACTTCCCTTGATATGTAACTGCCTTCATAACTACTCACTCCAATTCATCATTCATTGTATGAGTAGCATTCCCCGAATTATTGCCATTTATTTTCCATGAAAGAAGGGATTTAAATTCTATTGGAGAAGGCTTAGTTATTCGGACAGGTTGAAGGTGGGTACCTTTGAACGAGTCCGAATACCGAGCTGATTCGGACAGGTTGAGCGTGGGTTCCTTTGAACGTGTCCGAATACCGAGCTGATTTAGACAGGTTGAGCGTGGGCACCTCTGAACGTGTCCGAATACCGAGCTGATTCAGACAGGTTGAGCGTGGGTACCTCTGAACGAGTCCTAATACCGAGCAAAGAGTACAATTGAACCTACCTATTCTTGCCTTATAATAACAATAGCCCCAATCATCATGTGATTAGGGGCTATTAATTAAATTAATTATTTACTCGCTTAAACGGCCACCAGTTCGCTTCACCAAAATTTTTAACCATTACCGGTATAAATAGAGGTAAAATTACAAGTGCATAGAGCAGTAAACCTATTAACACAATTGAAGCGATTTGTACCAGAGAAAGCATTCCAGAAGGCATCATTGCAGCAAATGTTCCACCCAAGATAATAACTGCTGAAATGATAACTGTTCCCATCTTTTTCATTGCCATCAACATGGCCTCTCCTACTGACAGATCTTTGTATTCATTAAATCGATCCATTAGGAAAATACTGTAGTCTACACCTAAAGCGACTAGGATTACGAATCCAAAGAAAGGAACTGCCCAACTAATACCACTATAACCAAGAAGTGTAACGAAAATCACCTCATTAATGGCCATTGTTGTGTAATACGTCAAAATCAATGATCCAATAATATAGACTGGCATTATAAGAGATCTAAATAAGAAGATTAAAATGATTGAAATTCCAATTAGCATTAAGACTACTGTTCTGGAATAATCATTTCCTGACATTGTATCTAAGTCAGCATTCGTACTTGTAATTCCACCTACAGCAACTACTGCATTTTCAAGCTTCGTATTTTTTGTTGCACGTTTTACTGCTTCTTTTATTTCTTCCACTTGCTGCATTGATTCATTTGAGTACGGACTTTCTGTAAAAATAATGTCCATTGTCATGATTTTACGATCCTTAGACATATACACATCTAATGCTTGCTCAAACTCTTTACTTTCTAGTACTTCAGCTGGTAAGTAGAAACCATTCATTTCTTCAGTACTTGAGAGGCCTGCTAGATATTCTTGAGCTGAACCTAAACCTGTAGATACTTGTATTAAACCATCTGCACTTTGTTCAAGTCCTTCGGTTAACTGTGATAATTGTCCACCTAGTGAACCAAAGCCATCAAGGAGCTGCTTCTGGCCATCTGAAATTCCTGCTAAGCCATTTGTTAACCTTGGAAGATTGCTAACAATTTGTCCCTGGCCATTAGCTAATTGTTCAAGACCTGCTTGTTGGGCCTTAATCCCTTGAATTAATTGTTCAAGGCCAACTGTTAACTGTTGCTGACCACCAAGGGCTTGCTCGAATCCTTCATTTGCTGATGATATACCTCCATTGATTTGGCCAAGTCCATTATTTAAGGTAGTTAGCCCTTGAGATAAGACCGGTAATTGCTTTTGTAATTCCTGAACTGTTCCCTTGATCACAAGGTAGTTCATGTCAGTGGCTAAGCCATCGTAATTACTTTCAAGATTGGTAAAATTACTTTCCTCAATCTTTCCAATTGCACTTGATATACCAGTTAGTCCTTCACCAATATCTTGATAATTCATAGTTAATGTTGAAAGATTTCCTTGCATATCTTTATAGCCAATCAATAGCTCTTTATAACCAGCTAACAGCTCTTCAGCTCCTGCTTTCGATTGTTCTAAACCAACTCTGATTTCGTTCGATCCCATTGAACCTTGACGAATTCCATTTTCTATCTTTGCTAGGTTCAGTTGAATGTCAGATAAGCCTGTTTTGATTTGAGTTGTTCCTGTTATTAATTCACTAATTCCGTCTGTAGCACTTGTTAATTCTGGCTCTGATTTGGTTAGCTCACTACTTGCTTCTTGTAAACCTTCACTTATTTTTTCTAACCCTTCCTTCCCTTCACCTAAGCCTTCTTCCAAACTTTCAGCCTGCTTAGATACAAAGAAGTCTTCGATAGATTCACCTGTAGGTCTTGTTACAGATCGAACAGTCCCTACTAAGTCTATTTTGCCTAACTCTTGGCTAATCTTCTCCGCTAAACCTATATAGTCAACAGAATCCATGGCCTCATCATTTTTTATGACTACCTGTGTTGGCATCGATTCTCCAGGACCAAAGCTCCCGGCAATTGCATTAAAAGCACTTATTGAATTCACTTCACCACTAATTTCTTCTAATGAATCATAAGATAATTCACCATCATATGTTACTAAAAAAGGTACACAAATAGCCGCAACGATCGCTAGAGAAACAAGTGGGCGACCCAACGAGAATCTTCCTGCGAAAGCCCATAGCTTGCTATCTCCATGCTCAAGCTTACCTTTTGATGGCCAAAAAATCTTTTGACCCAAAACAGCCATGAAAAATGGAACAATTGTAAACAATGCTATTAGAAGGATAGCTACACCTACAGCAACAGCTGCTGCAGATTGATATAGTATGAATTGAGAAAATCCGATTGCAGCAAACCCAATCATAACGGCAAGACCACTGAAGAATACTGTTCTGCCCGCATTTTTATATGTCTCAACAATTGCATCTGTTACACTTTCATTTTGTATTAACTCTTCTTTAAATCTACTTAGTAAGAGGATGCAATAATCAGTCCCAATTCCAAATAAAATGGCCACTAAGAAGATCTGAGTGTACGTTGATATCGGGAAATCAAACACATCTACTAAAAACGATACAATCGACTGTGAAGCTAAGTAAGTAAATCCTACCGTTAACAATGGGATTATCGGTGAAATAATAGATCTAAAAACTAGTAATAAAACGACTAGAATGAATACAACTGTGATCCCTTCTGTTTTTTTCAGGCCATCCTGAGAACTTTGTATTAAATCCTCACCGATTAACCATTCACTAGTATAAAAATGGGTTACATTAATATGTTCTATAGCTTGATACATTTCATCGCGTAATTCACTTGGCTCTCTTTCATTCCAACTGAATGTAACCGATGCAAGGATGGACTTACCATCCTCAGACACAAGTTGAGTCTTCAAACTCTCTTCGTTAAAATGGGTTACTATCTCTGTAACACCCAGTTCAGCTTTCTTTTCCTCTAAAGCCTGAATCGCTTTTTCAGCTTCACTGATTTCTTCAGAGGTTAATGTATTCTCATTATGAAACACAAGAGCAACCTGAGTTTCATCTCCCCCACCTTCTTGCTGCTGAACTTCCTCCATAATTTGACCAGCAAGGTTTGATGAATATCCTTCAGGAACACTAATCTGCCCCTTCTCACGAACAAGGTCTGCCATGTTTGGGGCAATTAAAAATAAGCCTACAACGACAGCAAGCCAAGTTATCATGACTAACCATTTCTGTTTAATAATAAAATTCACGGCTATTCCTCCACTTTATCGTTACTTTCTTGTAATAGTTGATTGAGTTTTTCAAATGTCTTGATGAATTGTTCAATCTCAGTTTGTTCAAATTTAGTAATCAACGACTCTACTAACTTATGAATTCGTTGTTCAGTTTTCAAAAATAATTCATTACCTTTATCCGTTAGCGTTAAGTAAACCACTCTTCGATCATTTTCATCACGTGTTCTTTCAATAAATCCTTTTTCCCACATGCGATTAATCATGGCTGTTATTGCACTTTTTTTCACATTAAATACTTCAGCTAATTCAGAGGACGTACAAGTACCAACCTTATGCATGTACCTTAATGTGTAGTGCTGGTCATTCGTTAAATCACTGCTAATTTGCTCTTTCACTAGAGATTCAGCTTTACTATTTACTGAAAAGGATACTTCGATATAGCGATCGACTAGCTCTTTAATATTGTTTTCAGTCATTTTATCTTTTCACCTCACCTAATTTTGTTCTATAATTTAATTGTTCAACTGTTTAACTATTAACAAGTTTAACTATAATTGTACATGATTAGGGTGTCAATTTTTTTCGTTCATAAACAAGAAAAATTTATATGGCATTAACAACGATATATACATATTTTGCTAATAGTTTTGCTGTGATATACTATAGTTATAGGATTAGATTTAAGAGATGGATGGGTGAATCGATGGATATTAAGGGATTTTTTTATAATAACTCTTCTATTTCTACTATTAAAAGAAAAACTTATTTAGTAGTTTTCCCTATTTTTATTGTGACTTTTTTATTTCTAACTTACTTACTTTATTCAACTGGAAGCTTAAATTTAATAAATAGTGTAACTTTTGGCTCACTCTCCATTGGTCTCATGGTATGTTACCTATTTCTTTTTATTCATAAAAATTCCTTACACTTTGTTGATATTCTTCTTTGTCTAATTACAGCATTCATAACACTCATAAGGACATATTATACGATTTTCTATCATTTAGGACGAGACGGAGATATGCACTTAGGTACATTTTCATATTGGATGCCATTAGTGTATTTAATGATTTTCTTTACGTTTAGAGGTAAAACAGCATTACTCTTTTCTTTCACAAACTTTGTGCTTAGTTTGATACCAGGTTTTTATCATATTTTTTTCAGTGAGCATGTAGTAGCTCAAACAATGGATACTTTACTTCAATATTATGTTTCAATTTTAGGTCTTATCATCTGTTTATACTTTGTACAGCATATGTTTGAAGTTTTTATGCAGGCGGATGCTGCTAAGAGATTGGCTAACACAGATTATCTTACATCGATATATAATAGAAGGAAAATGGACACGGTCCTTAATGCTGAAATTACTAGAGTTGCAAAAACGAAGGAAGTTTTATCAGCTATTCTATTTGATGTTGATAATTTCAAAAAAATTAATGATCAATATGGACATGATGTGGGTGATAGTGTTTTAAAAGAGCTAACAGAAATCATTCACAAACAATTGCCGAAAAATACTTACTTTGGTAGGTGGGGTGGCGAAGAATTCCTTTTAATTACAAGTGGAAATTCTACTAAAGAATTAGCTGAACAGGTTAGGGTGGCTATCTCACAGCATCACTTTACCGGAATCGACAAGTCAGTCACTTGTAGCTTTGGAGTTGCGACTTTACTAGAAAACGAGTTAACAAAGGACATAATCAGCCGTGCCGATGAAGCATTATATAAAGCGAAAGATAATGGCAAAAATCAAGTATGCATAGCGAGTTAAAAGCAGTTTACTTCTATTACAAAAATAGGTGGAGTATGTCATATGACAAGTTACTTTTTCTATACCAATCAAGCATTAACACAACTTAAACGCCGAATTTATCTGGCATTGATTCCAATTTTCATTTTATCTTTTGGAACGGTGTGTCTTCTCGTGCTTAGCAGTGGCAACAGTGACATGGGTAAGTATGTGTCTTTACTATCACAAATAGGCGTTTTAGTTCTTTGTATGATTTTATTATGGGTAAATAAACGCAATACCAATGTGATTGATATTTTATTATTCTTATCCACTACACTTATATATAACTCAAATCTTAGCTTTAATATTTTGACTGAGCTTGGTAATAACGGAAATGTCCACTTAGGCCCAATTGCGTACTGGATGGCAACTACTTATCTTCTCTATTTCTTTATATTCAAAAGGAAGGTTGCCCTCATTTTTTCTGTGTTGGCATTATCTTATAGTGTAATTCTTAGTAGTATTCATACCTTAACAAGCCCATTTTCAGACAGTAATACGATTGATACATTAATCCAATTTAATATGGCAACGATCGGATTCATTATTTGTTTGTATTTTACTCAGCATATATTTGAAGGCTTCTTAGAGGTCGAAGTAAATAAAAGAAATGCTGTCACAGATTATTTAACAGGCTTACCGAATCGAAGAAACCTCGACAATGTGCTTCAGGAAAAAATACTAGCAGTACAAAATAGCAAACAGCCTCTTTCAATTATTTTATTTGATGTAGATAACTTTAAGAGAATAAATGATATTTATGGACATGAAATTGGAGATGAAGTCTTAGTTGAACTAACTACCTATTTATCAAAACAGCTCCCAACGACTGCTCACTTTGGCAGATGGGGTGGGGAAGAATTTTTGATTATTGCAGAGAACCTCAACAAAATTGAATGTATAAAGCTTGGGGAAACACTGAGAGAGATTATTTCGAACCATCACTTCCAAGAGGTAGGAAGCATCACATGCAGCTTCGGTATCGCAGAACTTCAAACAACGGACCAACCAAAAGATCTATTAAAACGTGCTGACGAAGCACTATATCTCGCAAAAGAATATGGAAAAAACCAAGTTCAATATACTGCATAAAAAGGCTAACGTACTATCGTTAGCCTTTTAAATATGTCTTCGGGGGCCTGACCCCCGGTGCGTTAAAGTAGTAAAGTAGGGTGTTGAAAATTGGTTGTTTGGGTCATTTGCAGTAAAATATAGCTAGAGTAAATACATAATGATGACAGGAGTTATCCTACATGATGGAAAAACAAGAGTATAAACTAAAACCTTTTTTATCTCTTATCTTATCAACGAATATTCCTAAAGCGGCTCTTATCATTGGACTAGTCGCTAGTATTCTTACGACAATTACAGGTTTGATTGTTCCTCTGTTAACAAAGAATTTAGTAGACAATTTTTCGGTAGAAGCACTTAGTGTCTCCCTTATGATTATGATTGGAGCTGCATTTATCCTCCAAGCAATTATCAGTGGAATTTCAATTTATTTACTAAGCCTAGTTGGACAAAAGATAGTCGCTAGCCTTCGAGATCGTATGTGGTCGAAACTGATTCGATTGCCTGTTCCTTTTTTTGATAAACAATCAAGTGGTGAAACTGTGAGTCGGGTTGTTAATGATACAAGTATTGTAAAAGAGCTTATATCAACACACTTTCCTCAGTTTATTACAGGAATCATTTCTATTATAGGAGCGGTCATTATATTGCTGATCATGGATTGGAAAATGACCTTAGTTATGTTGATTTCCGTCCCACTTACAATGGCAATCATGATTCCACTCGGAAAGAAAATGGCCAAAATCTCACGAGGACTTCAAGACGAAACAGCAACATTCACCGGAGACATTCAACAGACATTAAGTGAAATTCGATTAATGAAATCATCAACAGCTGAAAAAACCGAAGAAGCAAATGGCATGCTAGGTATCTCGAAGCTTTTGCATTACGGCTTAAAGGAAGCCAGGATTTTTGCACTTATTGGTCCCATTATGCATCTTGTGATTATGGCTGTTATTGTAATGATTATTGCTTACGGAGGTATGCGTGTCGCAAATGGAACGATGTCTACTGGGTCTCTAATCGCTTTTTTACTTTACCTATTTCAAATCATTATGCCTATTACCTCGTTCGCAATGTTTTTTACACAACTTCAAAAAGCAAAAGGAGCAACAGAACGAATTATTGACATACTTGAACTCCCTCTAGAAGAAGACCATGTTGGAGTAGAATTTGATATCGGTGGCCTCCCGATTATTGTTTCAGACGTTTCTTTTTCATATAGTGAAGATGAGCCCGTGATCCAGCAGGTATCTTTAGAGGCTCAGCCAGGTCAAATGATTGCTTTTGCTGGTCCAAGCGGTGGGGGTAAAACAACGATGTTTGGTTTAATTGAACGTTTTTATGAACCATCAGCCGGTCAGATTCTTGTTGGATCCACTCCAATTCAGGAGCTTTCTCTTCATTCGTGGCGCAGTCAAATCGGATATGTTTCACAGGAAAGTGCAATGATGGCAGGTACCATCAGAGAAAACCTTTGCTATGGATTAGAGGAGGATGAGCTACCAACCGATGAACAACTCTGGAAGGTTGCAGAAATGGCCTACGCAGATCAGTTTATCAAAGGATTCCCTAAAGGATTTGATACTGAGGTAGGGGAACGTGGGGTAAAATTATCCGGTGGCCAAAGGCAACGAATTGCAATCGCCCGTGCTTTTTTACGTGATCCTAAAATTCTTATGATGGATGAGGCAACTGCTAGTTTAGACAGTCAATCTGAAAGTGTGGTACAGCAAGCTTTAACCCGCTTAATGGAAGGACGTACTACGTTTGTCATCGCACATCGATTATCGACCATTGTTAATGCAGATAAAATAGTTTTTATAGAAAATGGTAAGGTTACAGGCAGTGGGACTCACCAAGAGTTGGTAGAGTCACATCCTTTGTACCGAGAATATGCAGAACAACAATTAGCGTAGCTTGATGTTCAAGGAATACTTCTTGGAAAGTAAGTAAACATTATTATTGAACAATTCAGTAGGAGGTTTACGGATGAACAAACAAAGAGCACAAGAAATTGCGGCATCTCCAGTCATGGCAAATGTTACATATAATGAGGTACCTGTGTATATTCAACATGTTGATGATACGAACGAAATGGCTCGCATTTATCCCCTTGATGAGCCACAACAAGAACAAGAGGTTCCTGTGACTAGCTTAATTGAACATTAGAGGAAGTATAAAAAGTCCAAAAGTGTTATTGTACACTTTTGGACTCTCTTATTAAAATCTATTCTCTAAGTCCTTCGCTGTTTGACTAGTTTCCACATTCTTTTCATCTTTTAATGTTCCAAATAGAACATCTACAAAAGGAGTAGAAACTCCATACCAATAGTTTTCGTTTTTATAATGGTGTAAAACATGAGTTTTCTTTAACCATTTCCCAAATCTAGTTTTAGGTTTAAATGGACGGTGGGCTACATAGTGCTTCCACTCATACACAAAGAACATAAAAAGAATACCCACTGTAAATGACAAGGTTGCAACCACTGAGCCCGTAATTATGAAGAAAATTAGTGATAAAGTAAACAGACTTGGTAGGCTATACCAGATAGGTAAAAAAAGCAACTTCAAATCATTTGGTTTCTTATGATGGTCATAATGCAAACGTTTAATCAATTTTAGAAAAAGTGCGTTTTTTGGCGCTTTTATATGGAATACAAATCGATGGGTTAGATACTCACTAAACATATACGTGATAATTCCTATCGTAATATACAAAAATACTGAGAGTGTAAGTTCCATAGTTAGTAAGGACCCTACTACTCCGAGGAAGATGCACGCCATAGCTAAAATATCGAAATGTAAAAAGAAGTCTCTATAAAGCCCTTTACTCTTCATATTAGTCTCCCCCCTTCACCTTTTCACTCCAAAGAATTAGACTTGTTTCCATCATCTTTCTTGTCAATGCTTCTGTTTCCTCTACTTCTCCCTTTAATATTGCGTTTAATAACTCAGTGTAATATTGATAGGATTGTTTTCGATGATTTTGACTCCCAAAGTACTTCTCAGCCATTTTTTGATAGATGTCTTTAAAGCTGTTAAGGATAAGTAAAAAAATTGGATTTGGTGATAATTTAGCAATGCCCAGTTGTAAGTTCCAATCAAAATCTGCATAACTGCCTGCATCATCTGACAACTCATCGAGAGGCACAAATAATGCAATAACCTTCACCCGATTATGAACAATCGCATCTTTAACATAGGTTGGAGATAAAGATATTCTCAATTCGAGCATATATTTTATGAGTTCATCTGGGATTTCTTCATGATATTGAAGGATATCTACAATTGTCATTAAGTTACCTTGCTTCCAGTAATCATTTACTATCGCTGGCATCCCTTTACGTATCGTAATCCATCCATCTCGCTCTAATCTTTGCAAAGCTTCTCTAATCGTTGGCCTCCCCACACTAAATAGGGTGGCGAGATCTCTTTCAGGTTGAAGATGTTCATTAATACTGAAATCCCCTTCTAAGATAGACTGTATAATTTTCCTCCCAATAATCTCTGAAGACCGCTCCTTCATCTTTCTATCACACCTCATTTATGGTAATACCAATTTACACTGTGGTATTACCATTATATGTTGATGTGTGTATTAATTGTCAATATTTTCTGTAAAATTTAAAAAAAAGTAGAAAACAAGCTCTACTTTTCTCTAATTAATTTTCTGCATCCATTCATCCAAATAAATAACTTTTTCACTCTTAATACGTTTCCTTGTTAGTACGCGTCTCGCTTCTAGCTGACCTAAGTCAATGACTTCTGATAAGGATTTAGTTTCAAATCTGCCGATGTCCTTAAGGTCGATATCAATTAACACATCGGTATATTGAGTAAGACACCGTTCTGTATTTTTTTGACTAGCAATATCTATATAGCGATTTATAAAGGATAAAATATTCGTTGGTTGAGGAGTATTGGAGCTTCTAACTCTAACAGAGGTGACATTTTCTGCGCCCATGCTTCTAACAATATCTGCGGGGTTGTTGTTTAAGATATAGCCATCTACTAATAATTTATTTTCCATCTCAACTGGTGAGAACAAGCCAGGTATGGCTATACTTGCTCTAATAGCCAATGCTACCTCACCTGAATCAATAACTACTATTTCTCCTGAAAGTAAGTCCACACAAACAACTGCAAATGGAAGGTCTAAATCTGAGAAATGCTTACCCTCCGTTAACTTTAGTAAGGTTTGATAAATTCGATCTCCTTTAATCCATCCTTTACGATTAAACCCAATATCAACATGACGACGAATGGATAAATCTTCTAAGACAGTAATCATTTTGTCTGGATTCATACCACTTGCAAATAATCCACCAACTACTGACCCAGCACTCGTCCCAGCAACATGGGTAATATCTACTTCATTTTTAACTAATTCCTTTAACACGCCTATATGCGCAACTCCTCTTAAACTGCCACCGCCGAGTGATATCCCCGTTCGATTCATACATTTCCCCTTCTCCCCACCAGTGATTTTTCTTTGTTCTTAAATCTTCTATAATAAAAAGCACTTATTAAGCTCACTACCACCAATAAAACTATATAGGCATATAGGCTATATGAGCTAAAAAAAGCCTGAACCGCTTCAACATTTCCATTAAAGTAATTGCCTAAATACAACATGATAAATGACCATGGATAGATTCCTAGGAATGTTAAAGTCAAGTATTGAAGCAGTCGAACCTTACTGATTCCTGCAACATAAGAAATATAGTTTCCTATCCCAAAAGGTCGTGAAATGGCTATGCTCCACTTCCCATACCGATTAAAGAATTGTTTCCCCCTGATAATGCCCTTTTCAAACCTTTTAGGAAGCAAATCTCCTGATTTCATACCAATGAAGTATGGAATGAGACTTGCGATACTATAACAAATGGCCATCACAGCAGCAATGAAAGCCATACTTAAAAGGTCAGGTGATAATATATAACCAAATGACAACACTAAAATAATTCCTGGAATTGGTAAGGATGATCCTTCTAAAGCCATTACTATAAACAAGCCTGGAAGCCCTATTAATCCTAACCATTCCACAATCTGTTGAATCATTGCCTTTCTCCCACTTCCCATTATTTATTAGGTTAAAGGACACACCTTCGATTTAGTGATGTATTTGTTGAATTCATTAATGAGTGAATAAAGCTCGAGATTTTTACCGGATGACCTGAACTTACTTCGATTAAATATTCTTGTAAAGCATGATTAAACCCACTTACTAATTCCGGATTATTGAAATAGTTGATTAACTGATCTTCAATTAGTTGATCTGCCTCAAGTAGTTGTACTAGCTTTAGCTCGGCAAGTAACTTTAAGTTGATTTCCTCTTGACCTGGGAGAGCCGAATGAATAAAAATCGGAAGTTCCTTTTTAAGGGCTTCACTAATTGTCACCCCACCAGGTTTTGTAATGACTGCATCAACCTTGTCATATAATTCATTCATTTTTTCACGTGATGAAATATAGGATAAAGGATGAATGTTATTACAATTAAGATTTGCGATTTTTTGATATAGATTCTTATTTTTTCCACAAAGAACGAAATATTCAATATCATCCTTCCTCGTTTGCGTTAGCAATTGAAAAATGTTCCCCAAACCAACACTTCCGCCTGATACGAGTACTCTTATTTTATGGCTTTTCTTCTCAGGATTTTTTTTTACTTGATAAAACTGTCTACTAACAGGTATACCTGTAACGGAAACACTTGCTTCTGACAATTTATACTTCTTTATTAGCTCTATCTTAGCATCTTCAGTTGGGACGAAATGGTAGTCAATATTCCTTTTCCCCCAAACGTCATTGATGAAAAAATCAGTATAAACATTAATAACTGGGATGTCACATTCATTTTTATTTTTAAGCTGATTTAAAATATATGAAGGAAAACCGTGAGTACAAATGATGAGATCTGGATTCTCTTCTTCAAGTATTCTTTTCATCTTTTTTAAAAATAAGAATTCATAGTACTTATAAGATCGGTTTGTATTAGCTTTACATGCCATTTGCTTATAAACCCAAGCATATGTTTCAGGCATATAATGAATCCACTCAAGGTATGTTTTAGTCACGATGCTTTCGACAAGTGGGTTCCATTCACTCAGCAAATCAATCTTTTTACACTCAATATCCCCTTCGTACTTTTCCAAGTATTCAGCAACTGTATCAGCAACCTGATGATGACCTGATGGCATTCTTAGCAAAGGGAAAAACAAAACCTTTTTCATCTTCATCAACCTTTCAAACAGTATGTAATTTAAGAATACATAATGCGGATGATTTTCCACACCAACCTCAGGCTAATTCTGTAATAAGACCTAAGCCTTATTTTTACCATTAAATAGAAAAGAGACCCTCCAGTAGGAAGGTCTCTCAACTTAAAAATACACAATATAGATAACTCCAGCTAATACAATTCGATATATTGCAAAGGGAACTAACTTAATCTTATTAATTAGTTTTAAAAAGAAGCGGATTGAAATAAGTGCAAAAATAAACGCACTGATAAAGCCTACAATAAAAAATGGGAAAGCATCTAATGTAAAGTACTCAATATTTTTGATAAAAGAAATTCCACTTGCTCCAACCATGATTGGAACCGCCATAATAAATGTGAAATCTGCTGCTGCACGATGACTAAGTCCTAAGAGAACACCACCGGATATCGTTGCTCCAGATCTTGAAAAGCCTGGCCATAGTGATAAACATTGAATTGCACCAATCGTTAATGCTTGCTTGTAAGTAATCTGATCGACCGTTTCAACAACCTCTCTTTTTCCACTTACTCGGTCAGCAATAATCATAAATACTGCACCAATGACCAAACCAATTAAAACGGTTTCTATTGTAAATAAATATTCATCAATATAATCTTCGAAAAGTAAACCTAACACACCAGCTGGTAGTAGACCTACAATTACATGAGATAATTTGAGCTTATTTTCGGTTGCTCCCTTAACTTTTCGCCCTCGTAACCCTAACATTTCAATAAAACGTTCCCTAAAGATGACAACAACTGCTAAAATAGAGCCTAATTGGATTACAACCTTAAAGGTATTGGCTACATATTTAGTTAAGAATTCCTCAGACTGAAGCCACATGTCATCAACTATGACCATATGGCCTGTTGAAGAAACAGGAGCGAACTCTGTTAATCCTTCGACAATACCTAGAATGAGTGCCTTCAGTAATTCAATTAAGTTAATATCCATAATTGTTTTCTCCTATAACAAAATCTAAATCTATTCAATGTATTTTAGCACGCGATTGGGAAAAAGTATTTAAAAATAATATGGTATGTAAATACAAAAAAGACACCTAGGTTGGTGTCTTTTGGCAACATTAATTTTAATCAACAACAGACTTTTAATCATACAATCCTCGTAAGCCGTGTTTTGTTCATCTAGTGCTGCAAGCGAAGAGTTACTTCTCGCACATGATGGAGAATCATCTATCTCATAACATTAGAGTTATGGCGTCAGTTGGTTATTAGTTCCCTTCTGACACTTCCCCTACCTAATTTGGGTTTCTCGCTCGTGGGGTTTACCTCGTTCCACCTTTAAGGTTTCCCTCAAAGCTCCGTCACTGTGGCACTTTCAAGGTATTCATACCATATCCTCTCCTAAGAAGGGACTTAGGTATTTTCCCTGCCGTCAATCCAGCGCTTGCCAGACTGCCCTAGCTTATTTTTTCGCTAGGCACGAACACTACAGGCATCTCAGCCTGTGCGAGCACGGACTTTCCTCACAGACAAATATCTGTGCGATTCTCTCTGGTTGTATGAAGTTGTTGTCTACGTTTATTATCATACACTTTTATTTCGTAGAAGTCAACATAAAAGAAAGGGCAGTTCTCAAGGAAACTTTTACCTCACATTAGGTTTTCAATTTTCTCTCTTACGCCAACTGGTAATGGTTGTTGAAGGGCTTTCTCAAAAAAATAAGGATGCTTAATGCCATTTTTAGAAAAGTAGTTTTCTAGCAACGCTACCTTTTCTTGTTTATTAGGCATTAACTGATATAAGACGAACCAATCTTCAAGTGCTGTCAATGGAACCTTACTTTTATTAATTGTAATGTAATCCACAACTGACTTTTCATCAAATTCTAATTTGTATTTTCCAACTGGATGCTGAATACAAAACCCACCCATAACATCAATTTCAGTTGTATTCACAATCAATGTAGAAAAATATTTAGTGCAAAACGGATACGTGCTATATGCTTCTCTTGATGAACCTAATTCATTTAGTGTTTTTATTAAGGTCAATGCATCGTTTTCACTAACCAATAAATCAATATCATTCGGATCCTTCACTAGTTGATGAAAGTACAGTAATAAAGAACCCCCAACTCCCCAAGTGATGTTCTTTTCATTAATACTATTTGCTATATAAGCCAGTGTCTCTAACATAGTGACTCCTACTTTCATTAAAAAAGAGTCCGATATCGCACCCTTATGCACCTACTGCATTCTGAATATTTTCGAAACCAAAACGGTTAATGAACTTCCAAAAAGCTTCTCGTTTTTTAGCGTTGCTTTTGTACACTTCTAACAGCTTCTCAACGGTTTCAAATAATTCATCTGGAGTAAGACCCTCTTTGAATTTAAATGCGGTTCTAGCATTTTCACCTGAAGCTTTTCCACCGATGTATAGGTCATACCCTTCATTTCTTTTAATTACCCCGATGTCGTTTACTAATGGTTCACCACACGCGTTAGGGCACCCAGTGTAAGCCGGTCTTAGCGGCCATGGTACTTCAATACCTGCAATTCGCTTATTCAATTCAATTGCAACAGGCATTCCCTCTTCTTCTGCTCCTTTACAAAATCCACATGTACGAAGACTTTTTACATACGGACCTACAGGATATATAGATAACCCTACATTTTCAAACTCTTCCTTTACAGTACTTCCTTGGCTTTCTAAAACTTCTATATATAGTTGTTGGAAGGTGGTTAGCTCAATTTCACTGTCTTCTTTTATATACTTTGCAAGTGCAAATAGCTGTTTAGCATTTAATTTTGCTCCAAATCCAATTCCGCCGTTTACTGCAAGCTTTATCGTCTTGTCTTGGTTGTTCATTATTCCCACCCCAATGATTCAAAAAATTTTCTCTTTCTATAATAGTTAAACAAATGTAAGGAAAGTTGGCAATACTTCCATAATCTTAGAACTGGTCTATTTCAATTGTTATTACAGTGCCTTTACCATATTGACTATCAACAAACACTTTTCCACCATGCGCTTCAACTATTTCCTTTACAATCGATAGTCCAAGGCCAGTTCCTCCACTTTCCCTTGACCTAGACTTTTCAACACGGTGAAATCGATTGAAGATAAGTGGAATTTCTGATTCAGGGATACCTATCCCCTCATCTTCTACAGAAATGGTTAGTTTATTTGTAACATCATTTACCTTAACTTTTAGAGTAACCGTACTCTCACTACTTGAGTATTTTAGTGCATTATCTAATAGATTTATCATGACTTGTTCGAATCTTGAACGATCTAAGTTTGCATATATCCCTGTTGGACACGTTACTATTAAATTAATCTTCTTTTTATGAAGGGCTGGCTCTATCTTTTGTGTAAGGTTCTTAATAAATTCACACATACTTACTTTTTCCTTTTTAATTACGAACGAATGCTGATCTATTTTTGCTAACTCAAATAAATCTTTAACTAGACTTGAAAGATGTTCTGATTCCTCATAGATGATGTGTAAATATTTATTTCGTTCTTCTTCACTAATTCCCTTTCTTCTAGCAATATCTGCATAACCCTTAACATATGTAAGTGGTGTCCTAAGCTCATGAGAGATACTTGCAAGGAATTCATTCCGTTCTTTTTTCAAATGATTTAAATCATTTGCTAATGTCTGAATGCTGTTTGCAAGCTCTCCTAGCTCATCCTTGCTTGTATGGTTAATACTAACTGAAAAATCTCCCTTACTAAGTCTCTCGGTCGCTTTTTTCATCCTGATCAATGGTTGAGTAATGGCTTGTGATAGAAATAAGACCGTGATGATTGTAAAAATAACAAGAAGACTCCCTACCAACATGAAATGATGTTGGAGTTTGGAAATCATTTTTTGAATGGATGACGTATCTTTAAACATATAAACATGACCCACTAATTGTTCATTAATGATGATCGGGCTAACTGAAGCAATATAAGATTGTGTTTCCCATCTACTCTCGACAATCATTCCTTCAAATGGAACATGACCTCTTTCAGTTTGCATTAATGATTGAATGGCTGGTGTTAGTTCAGTCGATTTCGCAAGTACTTCTCCTTCGTGTGTCATAATCACTACGTCTGTATCCGTTTCTGACTCCATTAAAGCTACATGTTCAATCGTCATATCATCTAAACTTTGCTCCAGAACGTGTCGATGACTTTCTCCTCTTGCTCTTAATGCTGCCAGTTCTTCCTCTATACGAGAATCTAGTAATCCCGAGTATAAGAAGTAAAAAAGGATAACCTCGACTAGAATAATAAAAGAAAAAAACAACAATCCCAATTTATACGAAATTTTATTCATTCGTTTACCCCTTATTGATTTACATGAGTGTTTCTATAAGGTTACCAATACTAAACCGATTCTATTTTTAAAAGGGTTGGCTCTTATGAGTCAACCCTTAGTTTAATGTCGAATGTCCGAATTAATGCCCTCCATGGCCTCCATGGCCATCACCGCTTTCAGGGATAATCTCAAGCATGATATCAAGTGCACCTTGTACCTTCATTGTAATAAAATCTTCTGAACCAATAAGGTATCCGTGGTTGTATGGACCTGTTGTTGGGTCATCTTTAAATGTAGGTTGTAACTCTCCAAGGAATTCATGAGTTTCTTCTGCTACTTCACCATTTTCAAGCCAGATTAACGGAGCATGCTTACCTAAATGAGCAAAAGGTGCTGCTGCAATGGCGTACTCTGCATTTCCAGTTGATACAAATGAGAAACCATGTCCAGGCTCAGTTGATCCCCAACCAAATCCAGTTTTCTCATCCTTAAATTTTGCAAATTCAATTGATGAAGTAATAGGATCTTTTCCTTTTATTCTAGTAATATCACCATATTCTTGTAATTGCTTTTCAATATCCTTTGAAATAATACTTTCTGGTCCTAAGATATAGATTGAAGCTCCTTCTCCCCTAAGTTCTAATGCACTCTTAGTGGCTTGTGGAACCTCATCTTTTGTAACATAAAGAATAGGTTCTGGCATATGGCTAATCCAGTTTCCTGCTAATATTGAATATAACTTTGCATCTTCTTCTGAAGAGACAATAATTACACCTTTGGGGTACTCTCCTGAAACCTCTGCATATTTTTTATCGATTTCCCTTGCAAAATCAGGAGCATCTTTTCCACTGATTTTCTCTACTTTATAATTCTTTAACTGGTCTTCCATGTTAGTATCCATATTACCTACTACTAAAAAGATTTGTGTACCATCACTAATTCCAAGTGGGGCTAAGCGGTTAATTTCATCTACTGTTTGCTGTGGTAGTTCCCCATTTTCATAAAAAAGAATGGGGCCATTATTTGGGTGATGTATTAGGTTGGCTGATGCCAATGCTATTTGCCAATTCTCAGATGGAGCCAGGATGATCGCACCTGGTTTATTTTCGTTATGGGTAGCTGGCCATATTGTTTTAGAAACTTGTACAGCGGTATCGACTATGTTTTCTGTGTCTAGCCTCGTAACATTTTTCGTACTATAAACGTTTGATTCCTTTTTAATATCGTTACTTTGTGCATTATTTTCTGTTGATTCTTTCTGATTTGTAGCCTGGTTTTCATTCTTCTGAGATCCTTCTTCTTTTGATGAACAAGCTGCTAAAGTCATTGCTACTAACAGAACTAAAAGAAGTACTAATTTTCTCATAGGTGTTTCCCCTTTCATAAGTACAATATAAGTACAATCTACCTCCAATGTGTGCAGAAATTATGAAGAGATTGCTATTCAGTACTATCTTTATTCCCATTTGTAGCCAAGTCCCCAAACCGTTTTTAAATGATTTTCAATGGGGAATTCTATCTTGCGCAGCTTATCGCGTATATTTCGGATATGCGAATCAACCGTTCGATCCTCTATGTCGGCAGCAAATCCCCAAACGGTTTCCAGTAACTTCTCGCGGCTAAAAACCATATTCTTATTTTTCATTAGAAGACCAAGCATTTCAAATTCCTTAGGGGTCAGAAGGATTGTATTGTTTTTAAAGTGAATGGTATGGTTGTCCTTATCCCAGAGCAAACCATTCATTTCTATTTTTGTTGGCTGTTTGGTTCTTCTTAAGACTGCTTGAATTCTCGCAACCAGTACATCTTCATCAAACGGCTTGGTAATATAATCATCTGCCCCAATCTGTAAACCTCTTACCATATCTGTATTTGTATCTCTAGCTGTAAGCATAATGATAGGAATATCAGAAAACTTTCGAATCTCTGAAGCCGTTTCCCATCCATCCATTGATGGCATCATAACATCTAATAAAACCAAATCAACTTTATGGTCCTCCAGATAACTGATACCTTTTTCACCAGAATTAACTGAAGTGCATTTAAAACCATGGTGTTCTAAATATAAGGTTACTAGCTGAAGCATCCTTATCTCATCATCAATCAATAATAATCGACTCATTTTTCTCTTCCTTTAAGTTATTATTGAAGTGCCCCGCTTTTGACCAATTGTTTCCATGAACTTGCTCCATCTGTTGAAATAAAAATATCACCATTAAAGCTTGAGAAAACAGCCTCTAGTGGATTTTGGGGATTTTGAGCCAAGTACATAACTGCATCATTCTTTAATTCAGGAAGTTGCATCTCTATTTCACTTCCATCTTTGAGTGATTTCTTTATTAATTTAGGATTGCCATCAAATCCTCCGTACCATAGATTCTCTTGGTCAAAGAAGACAGTGGTTCCTTGCATTCCTTCAGTTATTAGTTCAAAGCTTTGTCCTTTGTCTTTTGAAAAATAGATACCTTGTTCTCCCGCTATTGCTACAAGACTTGAATTAGTAGGGTGAGCTGCAAATAAGAATAGATTTCCACCTAGATTCTCCGCTTCTACCCTCTCCCATGTCTCAGCAAGATTTTCACTAACATATAGTTCTCCCGCTTTCATTTTCGAGTTATTGTTTGGAGGTAAAGCATAAATTACATTTGATTTATAACCTACTCCAAGTAGGTGGAAATCGGTTTCCCCTAATAAGCCAAGACTCTCTAATGTTTCACCATTATCAAAGCTCTTCAACACACCAAATGGATTTGGTAGTCCAGAATCTTTTCCAGGGTGACCACTTGTGAAGAATCCTTGTTCTACCGCATTAAATCCCATATAGTCATTATTCTCTGTTTTTGTTTTATGCCAGCTACCATTTGAATACACCTTTATGCCGTCATGAGTTGCAAAGAAAATGGCATTTTGGTTGCCTGCATAACCTAGGCCATGAATATGATCTATTTTTCCATCAAATGGTTCAAAGTTTGGATGCTGTTCAATTGGATTAACTTTAGATGGATCACTAGTTTCTGATTCCTCACCTAGCTGATTAGACTCTTCCTGAGACGTCTCTTCTTGATTATTTATAGGCTCTTTTGCAAGGTTACTTTTCTGTTCACTGTCTCCACATGCAGCTAGGAATCCTGCTATAACTATTATACTTATTATCGCTAAGACACTTTTCACTACTTCCCACTCCCTATCAAAGCTATACATCATTTATACCATCATTACCTGTTTATTTTATGTAAAAAGTATGCAGAAATTATGAATTTAAGATAATAAGAAAAATGTGGCGGTTTTACCCTGCCACATTTTATATCTGCTTTATTAAAAAGGAATCAATTAACTTTCACTGTGCCCTTTGCCTTTTTCTTCATAGACTTAAGTAAATATCCTCCCTTAAACTTCCTAGGTTCATAAGAAATGATAAAAGCATGGGGATCTGCTAGGCTAATCATATTTATTACTTTTTCCTCCAGGCTCCTGCTAGTTAGAATTTGAAGCTGATATCGAACACTATCTCGACCCATCCCTTCAAATACAGTCACACCAAACCCATCATTTCTAAGCTTAGTAACGAGTTCACTATTTTCATGTAAAAGATTCACAGTTAAGGTTGTATAACCTATTGCAAGTTTTTGTTCAACAAACCCACCAATAAAAATACCAATTCCAAAACCTAGTGCGTAAACAAGCATTTCTGCTATACTTTGCTCTCCACTGAAAACAATGGATAAACCGAACACATAAATTAGAGCTTCCATGAATCCAAAAATAGAAGCAAGTAGACTAAGATTCTTAACTACAAAAATGATTCGAAGCGATAAGATGGGAACTAGAATAAGCTGTAGTAAAAAAATGAGGATGATATCGTACATGGTAAAAGCTCTCCTTTCCATGGAAAAAGGCTTACTATATCGGTATTATTTACTTTTATCTAATTCTAATTCCGTTCTTTTCTGCCATAGAAAGACCCCTTCATTTCTGAAGGGGCATTCTTAGTACTCTATAAATTATTAGCCAAAATCATTTTAACCTTGGAGTCAATTATTGCCTCAATGGGACTAGGGCGGTGATAGAAATATCCTTGGCCAATAATACATCCTTTTTCTCGTAAGTAATTATGCTGTTCAAGCAACTCTACTCCTTCTGCAACAATTGACATCCCCAGTTGCTTACCTAGATCGATGATTGCCCTAACTATTACTTGGTCACCATGATGTTTCGTAATTTCATCGATGAAGCATTTATCAATTTTCAAACGATCTACTGGTAAGTTTCGTAAATAACTTAATGATGAATATCCTGTACCAAAATCGTCTATTGCAATACAAATACCAATTTCCTTTAATTGTTCAATAACATCCAGTGCTTTCTTTATGTTTTCCATCAGTACAGTTTCAGTGATTTCAAAATTCAACACTTTGGGTGGTAAGTTGGTTTCCTTTAATAAACTCTTTACTCTATTAATAAATCCTTCGTCTTTAAACTGCTTCGAGGATATATTTATAGAGAATTGTATAGGTTCAAGGCCTTGATCAAGCCATGCTTTTGCTTGCTTAAAAACTTCACTCATAATCCAATTCCCAATCTCTACAATGAGACCACTTTCTTCTGCAATCGGAATAAACTCTGAAGGTGGAATAAAACCCTCCTTAAGATGTTTCCACCTGATTAAAGCTTCCAAACCAATTAGCTTTCCTGTATTTAAATCGAACTGTGATTGATAATGCATTTGAAACTCATTTTTATCTAAGGCATTGCGCAAGTCATTTTCAATCTTAATTTTTTTCGAAAGCTGAATGCCATATTCACTATGATAAATCTCATAGTTTGTTCCACTTTTTTTCGCTAAGTTTAACGCGATATTTGATTTCCTTAAAAGAGTTTGTATTTCGGTGCCATGTAAGGGAAATAAACTTATCCCTAAGCCTGTTTTAATTATAAAGTCTTCATTATTAATTCGAATAGGTGATGATATAACTTTTATGATTTCCTCAGATATTTTGGTAACAACCTGGAAAGTAGTTTCTATGTTTAAGTGAGATAGTATAACAATAAATTCATCATCACCAATTCGGAAACAACTTCCTTTGTCGCGTACAAAAGTCATTACTCGTTCTGAAATGATTCTTATAAGAGTGTCGCCCAATTCATATCCATAGGTATCATTAAGTAAATTAAAACGGTCTAGTTCAAAATTTAATACTGCTATGGCATCATGCTTAGCTATATAATTTTTAAAGTTTTTAAGCAAATAATCTCGATTATAAAGTCCTGTTAATCTATCACGGAGAGATCTGTTTTCACAAAGTATAGTTTGTGTAATTAACTGTGCAAAACTCTGTAGCATGGAAATATGTGCAGGTTGGAAGGGGAAATCATGTGTACCGACTACCAAAATTGCCCCAAATAACTGTTGATTGGGTAGGTAGATAGGAATAGCAACAAAGTTTATATCCGCACCCAGCTCCCTTAAAACGAGGACTTTTTCTTGAAAAGTAAATTCTTGATCTAATGAAGTTTGAAGGATAATGGGTACTGGCTCATATTCATTTGCAACTTCTTTAAAGCGGTTAACATATTTTAGTATTGCTTTTTCTAATACTTCTTCTTGTTTAGGAGTATGTACTTTTAGAATCTCACCATTATTTGAAATAAAGATGGTATGACAGCTGATTAATTCACTTATCGATTTCAAAAGATTATCCACAAAAGGTGACAGTCCTTTATTATGCTTCAAATCACCAATACAATAATGCATAACAACTCCTCCTTCCTACAAATAGTTCAACCCTATTAAATAACATATAGAATAATCACTGAAAGATTATCCTATATGTTAAAGTGCTTATTAGATCTTAAACTTTCTAACTAGGTTTTGTAACTCTTCTGCCATTTGTGATAATGAGTTTGCTGAAGATGCGATTTCTTCCATAGATGCAAGTTGTTCCTCTGCTGAAGCAGCTACATTTTGTGAATTTCCAGCTGACTGTTCACTAATATTTGCAACATCTTCTATCATTTGAACCATTCCTGATGATCCCGCATTCACTTGTTCTACAATAGCCGATACTTCCTGTGATTGTGATGAAATGACTTCAATCATCTTAGTAATATCTTTGAAAGATTCACCAGTTTGACGTACCATATCAATACCTTCAACAACAGAAGTAGTTCCTAATTCCATGGACTCTACTGCTTTTAACGACTCATCTTGAATCTGAGCTACTATATTACTAATTTGACCAGCTGCATGTCCTGACTGTTCAGCAAGCTTTCTTACTTCATCTGCAACAACTGCAAATCCACGTCCATGTTCTCCAGCTCTGGCAGCTTCTATTGCAGCATTTAAAGCTAACAGGTTGGTTTGGTTTGCAATTTGAGTAATAAGATCAACAATTTGACCTATCTCATTAGATTTAGCACCTAATGCATTTATAACAGCAGATGTTTCTGCTACCTGTTTTTGAACATCATTCATCTGATCAATTGTTCGATTTACAACCGCGTTACCTGTTGTTGACTTTTCAGTTGTTTCAACTGTTAACTCTGCTACTGATTGTATTGAATTGGCCACTTGTTCCATACCTTTAGAAATCTCGACAACAATGTCGTTTGTTTGTGTGACAGTTGACACTTGTTGGGTAGAACCTTCAGAAACTTCTTGTATTGCGATAGAAATTTGTTCCGTAGCTTTACTTGTTTGTTCTGCACTTGCAGTAAGCTCTTCTGAAGAAGCAGCGACTTGTTCTGACGTGTAGCGTACTTTCTGGATGACTTCTCTTAGTCCAGAGACCATCTTATTCATTGTATTAACTAAAGTACCTACTTCGTCTTTTGACTTTGTTACTATATCTTCCCCTGAAAAATCACCTTCAGCAACAAGCTGTAATCGGTCTACTACTTGTAAGATCGGTTTTATAATAATTCTTGCAACGAGAAGTGCAATTCCAATGCCTGAAAGTAAAACGATAATTGCAATCACAAGGTTTGACCTCTCTGTAGCCTTTGCATTACTAAGAATTTGATTTCCTAACTTATCTACTTCCATTGTCTTGTTTTTTACTGCTGTTCCTAATAAATCCATAAGTTCTTCTGCTTGTGGTCTACCCAGCTTATTATTTTCATCTGCAACCACTTTGTTTAAAGAGTAAATATCATAGACTTTTTCTTGCGTATAATCGCCCCATGCCTTGCTTTTTTCAATAATTTCATAAGCAAGCTCGCTTTCACTTTCTGATAAATATTTCTCTAATTCTTTCTCTAATCTCTGACTTTCTTCAGTATATTGAAAAAACTTTTCCTTAAGTTCTATATCACCATATAATAAATAACCTCTCGTTACAGAAAGTCGTTCCGCTATATTATATCGAAGGGTTTCATATATAATTAACTCTTCAAGGTCATCTGTAACTAATTCACTAGCTATGTTGTTATTTTTTATTGAATTGAAGATTGTAAAAGCTGACATAGATACAACTAATAACAGAATAACTCCAAAACCAAGTAATAATTTCGTTCGAATGGATTTCACTTTTATCTCCCCTTATTCATGATTAGTAACTAATTCTTTTATTTCCTGGATACTTGAAAGATTCTTTAAAAGAAATTCAGTATGTACTAGTAAAATCAAGCGGTTATTAAGCTTTGAGACACCTAGAAGATAGTCGGTATCCGAGGTTGAGAGGTTAGGTTGCTGTATTGTTTCACTTGGGATATCTAACACATCTGTTGCGGAATCTACTACCAAACCTATGGACTGCTCCTCAATTTTCACAATAATTAGACGTGAATATTCACTATCATGTGTATCTACATTCATCACCTTACGTAAATCAACAACGGGTGTCACTAATCCTCTAATAGTTGTGATCCCTCTAACATAATCTGGAGTTTTAGGTACGGTTGTAATTTGTTGCATCCTTTCAATGGACACTACCTGATCAATTGACAACCCATATTCTTCATTACCAATTTTAAAAACCACAACTTTTAGCATATTCTGATGATCAAAACTTTCCATAATGTATCCTCCCATAGCTATTTATTAGTTGTATAGTCCTATTTTGTAATATAAATGGATATAAACCTATCACCTTTCTTACCTATCTTTTTTTCAAAAAAAAAGATGTCTAGTCATAACTTCCTAGATAAAAAAATACCCCTTCCAATCGAAGAGGCACTGTACTTATTCTATATTGACGAAATACATCTTTATGAGGCTTACTCGATCATTAACTTTTAGTTTACGGTATATATTTGAAATATGATTTTTAACCGTATCTGGTGAAATAATTAAATTCTGGGCAATTTGGCCATTAGAATGGCCATCTACTAACTGATAAAATACCTCTTTTTCGCGAGAAGTGAGGAGTTTAAAGTCATTTAAGTAACTTTCGGGATACTCATTTTTTTTTGAGGGAATTGGTGTGGTAGATAACGAGTAATAGTATTCACCGTTCAATTCAACTTTATTGATAAACATCTCTTTACTCAAAGACTCTAATGTACGTCCTAAAATATCTTTATCTCTACCAATTCTTCTGCTAACACTTAATATTGTTTCAACAGAATATGGGTTAGAGCTAAAGTACTGAATACACTCGTCTTTAAGAACTTTATTGTACCTTTCCATTTAATCACCTTTTACACAAATTTAAAATAAGGCTGCTCTTCTATCTCTTCCATTATATATGGCCTAGATGTAAAGCCATTTGGTGATTTGTCAACCTTAACATATTGATACTTACTATCTGACCATATTTTAATAATTCCTGTAGATTTTCGTTTTATCTGCTCAGAGGTTACAGTGGAAGTTTCCCTGGTGTTGCATATCCTAATAGAGGTAAATTCTAGGCCTCGGGTAATAGATGTTACTAAAGGAAGGATGTTCTTGATATACTGTTCTCCTCTTAGATGAAGAGCTGCATTCATATCATATATAATTAGCCAGTTTTCTCCCTTATTTTTTCGTTCCAATAGGATATTTCTGATATTCTTCTGAATAAAGTTACTGAACTCCTCATTTGATAGTTCATCTACCTTTAGAATATAAGGATGCAGTTCTTTATCAGTTATGCGGTTAAATTGGTCTATAATAAGTAAATCTTGTTTTTTTATTAAATTATATAGTTGAAGTCCGTATTGTTCAAAAAAGCTACTTAATAACGATATTGTTAAATCATCAGGTAATAAAACAAACACTTTATCTCCACGTTTTAGCTGATTTACCATTAAGGCTATAAGTATATATTTATAATTCGAATGACTATCCACATCGATTAAATAAATTTCACCTTTAGGAATTCCCCCACCTAGGATCATATCTATTCCCTTCACACCCGTTGGAATATTTTCTGTACCAACTAATGGAATATTTCTGATATTGCGGTTCATAGGTACAAGATATACACCTTCATTATTTGTTAAACGATAAGTGTGACTACCTTGTATGAAATCTGCTCCTCGCATTTTCAGAATTTCTATTGTCCTCTGTGGAACACCCTCTAAAATATCGGTTTTCCTTAGCTTTATAACTCCATCAAAGATGTAATGTTCAAAGCAATTATTGTCATTTTCCTCCGTAATAATTAACGAAGTTATTCCTTTTTTACGTAAAATGTTACGAAATGTATAAACTGAGCTACGCAATTCATATTCATCCCGAATCAAATAATTTATCACACTTAAACTATCCAGGACTAACCTTTTACAGCCCAATTCATTAATGAGCTTTTCAAATAGTCCATCAGGATTTAACATATCTTTAACTATCGTTTCCGGAGATATTCCAATGACTCTAATTAATTTATTATCCTCATATTGATCCAAATTCCAACCAAATGGCTTCATATCTTGATAGATTTGGCTTGGGAATTCCTCAAAGGACAAATAAATTCCAGGCTCATTATTTTTTGCTCCTTCAACAAGAAATTGTATACCTAATGTTGTTTTTCCCGTTCCTGGGGAGCCTTCTAACAGAACGCTAGAATGCAAGGGAATACCACCTTGCAGTATGAAATCAAGTCCCTTAACACCACTCTTAATATTCACTTGACTCCCCCTCCCATTCGACATATTTCTACATCTCCCAGTAATAATCTTAACACTTTCAACTTAAAAGTAGTAGACAGTAAATACTAGCAATTATTTTTGCACTAAAAAGAACTGTAGAAAATAATCCTACAGCTCTTACTGTTCTTAGCTATCAAACATTTTAATATACTTACAGCAACCCAATGGTAAATACAAAGACACTACCTTTTCCAATCTCACTTTTAACACTGATATTTCCATCATGTGCATTTATGATATATTTCACAATAGATAGTCCTAGCCCTGAACTCCCTAGCTTAGTTGACCGCGATTTTTCACCTCGATAAAACGGATTAAATATATAAGCTAAGTCTTTTGGTTCTATTCCTTGTCCGTTATCTTTTACTCTAATCACAACACTATTGATTATCGGGTCTTCTTGAACTTCAATTATTATCTCATCACTACCATAACGTACAGCATTTTCAATTAAATTGCTGAATACCTGTTCTATTCTTATTGGATCAATGAGAATTTCTGCTGAAGTAACTTGAAGAGTGTAGGACATGTTAATCCCTCTATTTTTCAAATCAAATTGATACTTTTCAAATAACTCCTCAAAGCACTCTCCAGTACGAACCAGTTCCTTATTAATGGGTAGTTTTTCTGCTTCCATTTTTGAATACATAAACAAATCTTCAATTAGCTTATCAAGATGATCTGTTTTTTCATGAATGACCTTTAGATATCTGGACTTCATCTCTTCATTTTGAACAATTCCATCCCTAAGGCCTTCTACATAGCCTTTAATAGAAGACAGTGGTGTACGTAAATCATGAGATATACTTGCGATTAGTTCTTTTCTAGCATCTTCATATTGCCTTTGTTTGATAAAGGAGTCCTTTAAATTCTGACGCATTAAGTTGAAACCCTCAATAAATCTGCCAAGCTCATCTCTTCTCTTATAGTGGATAGGAAAGTCCATATTCCCTTCTCTCATTTCCTCAGTTGCTTGGTAAATATTCTTTAAAGGAAGAAGGATGGTCCTTGAAATATACCAAGTCCAGACTACAATAAGGATTAACATGACAAGAATCCCGAATCCTACACTAATAAAAAGAACATATAGAATATTTCTTAAAACATTAAAGGGCTCTCGGTCATATGAGTTTGCTTCAATTTCTGCTATCCATACTTCATTGACTTTCGGCTGTACCTTAACCTCAAAAGCATTGATATTGATTGGCAATTCTCTCATATTATCAGCAGGGCTGTACATTTTCGAATCAAAAAGTAGAACATCTGATTCTGTAGAGATTACCATATTAATATCATAACGTTCTAATAATGGTTTGATGTTTGTATAAAAGAGTTCTGTATCAGGAAGGACAGGTTCATTCGTTATTATCTCTTGCTTTACCTCAGTAAATAATGTATCTAGTTCATCTTCTCCACCTCTTTCTAGGTAGACTGAGCCAATGTACAATGAGATAAACACTGTAAGGAGAGGAACAATAATAATAGATAAAAAAGCTACGATTAGCCTTGATTTCAAGCTAGATTTCATAACGAATCATTAAATTTATAGCCAATTCCCCATACCGTTTGAAGATACTGTGGATTTGATGAATCGACTTCAATTTTCTCTCTGATTTTTCGAATATAAACAGTCACAGTATTTAAATCTCCGAAGTGGCCATAGCCCCAAATTTTTCATATATTTGCTCCTTAGAGAAGACTTGTCCTCTATTTAAAACAAGTAGATGAAGCAACTGAAATTCTTTTGCTGATAAATCTACCTTCTCCCCTCTTACAAAAACCTCGAACCTTTTATTATCTAATTTTAAATCTCCAAACTGGACGATATGAGTGGTCGCTTCTTTTTGCCATGAAAATGTCTGAAATCGACGAAGATGTGCTTTGATTCTCGCCACTAACTCCCCAGGACTAAATGGCTTGGTAATATAATCATCAGCCCCCATACCAAGACCAATGATTTTATCTGTTTCACTTTTCTTTGCACTCATCATTAGAATGGGAATAGTAGATTCTTGCCTGATCCTACGACAAATCTCAATCCCATCAAGTTTTGGGAGCATAATATCAAGGACTGCCATGATCGGTTGATTTTCGTGAAACTTTCGAATTCCTTCCTCCCCATCATGGGCAAGTATTACCTGATAGCCTTCTACTAACAGGTAATCTCTTACTAGCTCCCCAAGTTCTATTTCATCTTCTACAATTAGTATTTTTTCATTATCCATAAAGACCGCCTTTGTTCATTTTATGCTGCTACATCACGCTTTTTAAAGATAATCCATGTAAGTGCAATGAAGCCAACATAGTATACACATAATACAATAATAGAGAAGGTAATGCTCATCCCCTCTACCAATGGAATCCCGTTAAAATACTGTTGAAAATTAGTATTGGCAAATAAAACATACTTAACCCACTCATACTTACTTAATAATTGTACGATTTGAGGTCCAGTAAACATTAGAAAAATTGAAATACCAATAGCCAAGGAGCTACTACGAAACACAGTTGAGATCATAAAGGCCAATGTTGCCATCATAAGAAGGTCGATACTATTGATGCCTAAGAGACTAATAATATGGGTAATCATATTCTTTTCAATCACTGTACCATCAGTATAAACTAAATAGGGTTGTTCAGCTCCTTCAAAACCAAACAACAAACTACCAACAATAAATGAGAAACCAAATAATAAGCCTAAGTTAAAAAATGCAAATAAAAGGGTTGATATATACTTTGATAACAGAACTTTTGAGCGACTTACTGGTCTTATTAATAGTAGCTTAATTGTTCCCCATGAAAATTCACTAGCTACAATCCCTGCAGCAATAACAATCGTAAATAATGCAGCCAATCCTGTAAAGTTTGTTGTATCAATCATGAAACCCCATAATGATTCGGAATGAACTGGAGGAATATCGTTTTCAATTCGATAATTATTGATTTCAATCTGTTGCTTTACGTAATTCTCACCAACTCCCATTAATGGGCTTGCAGCAACAGTTTGTTGTAATTGTTCATTTTCCGCAATTAGTTCCTCTTTCCAGTTTGTATTAATCGTTGAATCTAAAACAAACTTCGAAAATAAACCCAAGCCTAAAACAACTAACACAATGATTCCAACCATTACCCATGTTCCTGTTCGTTTATACAGCTTCATGTTTTCATTTCTTATCAAATTCAGTAATGTCGTCATCTATTTCCCCTCCGTTATTTCTAAGAACTTTTCCTCTAAGGTTGTTTGGGTCGATGTGATTCCATAGACCTTGATATTGTTTTTTACCAATACCTCATTTATATCTGCTATTTGATCCTTTTCGACCGTTAAGCTAACAAAGTCTTGTCCTTTTTTCACATCCAATTTTTCAAAGTTTGACTTAATGATTTCCGCTGCCTTTTTCACTTCTTTTACGTAAAAACTTGTGTTCTCCTTTACCGAAGAACCTACGAAATCCCCAACAGTTTCAACACTAATTAACTTTCCATGCTGTATAATTCCGATGCGGTCACACATCAATTGCATTTCTGATAAAAGGTGACTTGAGACAAACACAGCTATGTTTTCCTCATGAGCAATGCGTCTGATGTAATTTCGAATCTCTCTTATACCCGCTGGATCTAGTCCATTAGTAGGCTCATCCAAAATTAAAAGTTTAGGCGAATGGAGAAGAGCTTGAGCTAGCCCTAATCTTTGACGCATCCCCAATGAGTAGCTTCCAACTTTCTTCATAATGCTTTTTTCCAGTCCCACTAGGTTTACAATTTCATTCATTCGTTCTTGTGATATCCTAGTCGGTGCCATTCTAGCGTAATGAACAAGATTATCGTATCCAGACATAAATTTATACATTTCAGGATTTTCAATGATTCCTCCTACATGAGCTATCGCTTTTTCGAAGTTGCTCTTGATACTTAAATCATTTATCAAAATCTCTCCCTCTGTTATATCCATTAAACCGACCATCATTCTAATCGTTGTTGTTTTACCAGCGCCATTTGACCCTAAAAAACCAAATACTTCTCCTGGATACACCTTAAGTGAAATGCCTTTAATAATCTCACTTTTTCCAATTCGTTTTTTAACATTTATCAACTCGACCACAGTTTGTTTGTTCATCCTAATCCCTCCCTTGTTATCTAAGGCTATTATGCCCAGGAGGTCTTATAAGCGGATTATGAAATTATTAAAAAAGTATTAAAAAAATGAAATAGAAATTTCCATGTAGTAGAA
The DNA here is from genome assembly GCF_017873715.1 of Cytobacillus luteolus. Lineage (NCBI taxonomy): Bacteria > Bacillati > Bacillota > Bacilli > Caryophanales > Bacillaceae > Litchfieldia > Litchfieldia luteola. The sequence continues at coordinate 417,286 of NZ_JAGGKM010000005.1, read as the reverse complement.
GTATAATCAATACAAGAACATTTGTTCCACTTTTAATGATAATAGTGAGGATGTGTTTAAGATGCAGAATTGGTAGGCAGCATATTTAGCAGGGATAATTGACGGTGAAGGAACGATAACACTTACTAGAATACATAAATGTGAACATCGTAGACCTTGTATAACAATTGCATCAACCGATTGTGAGCTATTACTTTATATTCAGAGTTTAACTGGAGGAGCCATTTCGAGTAAGAAAAATTACAACCCTGAGCGCCATAAGGATTCCTTCACTTTAACTATTAAAAACAAAGAAATGGTGTTATACATTCTTAAGAATATATCCGTCTATCTTAGAGTTGATAAAAAGAGAAATAGAGCTTTGTGGATATTGGATAATTACGAGAAGGTCACTCCGCGTAATGGCAAGTATAGTGTGGAAAGTTTAAGAAAAAAACTAAGTTTCGAAGATAAATTTTTCCAAATCTAAAAAAGATGTCACTTGAACTATATTTTTGCCATTTTATTACCCATAATATTGCCAACCCTTATGTTGCAAGAGATGCCTGTATCATAAATTCCTAAACTTCATTGTTTTTTAGCAAAATAACATACACTACGTTTCCAAAAACTCACCTAACTTTGTACTTTAGGCAATAATATGGAACCATTATTTTATTTTAGGCAGTAATTTGGGTAAGTTAGATGTTACATAAAGATTCCATCCTTCAGAAATAATTCATAACTTTGGTTGTTAAACGAATAATAAGTATGTCCTCTCGATTGGATTCCATACTTATTATTCATTTAAACTTTATTAAGATTAATTCATGCTCCTAGATCCACCATAATATCTTGGTCTTGGAATGATATTTAGCTCATTAAAAATTTCCTTAACCATTTCTTTGTAGATATTATTCCTAAATAGAGATGGATTTTTTAGTGATTCACCAACACTTGTATATGATGGATATATATTCTGATCAATTAGTTCCAATATAGTTCTCCGTATATCATTTTTTATGTTTATTCTCTTTTCTTTAGTCGCTTTAGCCCTATGTGACTGGTATCTATCTATTATTATATCGCACTCTTGAGGGAACCTAAGTTTAATAGTTTCAGGTTTTTTATAACCCAATGACCTTGCCACTTGTGATAGTGAGGGTGGTTCAGAAACATTCTCCGCGATTATAATTTTAAGAATTTTTTTCAACTCTTCATCCTTATATTTACTCTTATTTACGTTTTTGGGGGATTCTAAGTACTTTGGTAATCTCTTCAATGGTGGTTTCAATAGGTATTGTTCTGTAAAATAATCCAAGAGAGATGTGTTAGTCATATAACACAACCTTGAAAGACTTAATAAACTAGGTTTGGTTTCACCTCTTTGCCAGTAACAAAAATTCCCTGGGTCAAATTTCCCCTCCTTGGCAATTAAATTTTTAGTTAATCCAGTTCTTTCCTTTATTTCATTAAGAAATGTATGAATTGAGTCTTTGTTGTTTTTAATGACTTTTCTTTCCATAGTGTCTAAAGATATTAGTTCACCAATGTTCTTTACAAGCCATTCATTCCATAGAAAACAATCATCTTCTTTAGTAAGAGAGTTTGCCGCTCCTTCTCCCAGAAATACTTGGCACTTTTGACAATATCCTTCTCGCCCTTTTGCATGAATAGGTAATTGAAGAGTATCGCATTTAAAACAACTTGAGAGTAACATACACCTATGTTCTATACAAACCTTAACTTCCTTAAAACACCATAATAACTTCGAATACAGAGGTTCACGAGACTTTTCCCAATCCTCCAGACAGCGAGGACACCATTTTTTTACCCCATCTAGCTCAAATTTAGAAAATACCGAATTATAGTCTACTAGTGTTAGTAAGTTAACAATTTTATTTCCTGTCAATATCTTTATTATCCTGACTATTTCTTTTGCAGAAGCATGCGAATTATTTAATGCAGCCGACTTTTTACCAAAGTGATTACCTGTTTTTGAAAGTAACTTTTGTTTTGGAGTTTGAGGGAAGATTACTTTTTCAACAAAAACACCTACAGTAATATTATGCAATTCACAAAGGCGAGATATATAACTTGTAAGGCATTCAATATCCTTTGTATAGACACCTATAGCAGGAATGTTAAAAAAAGCACTTCTTTTCTTAATGCCCTGATAATTTCTCTCCATTGCTTCCTCCCTTAAAACTTATTGTGCATCTGCCATAGTATTACCTACTTGATCTCTCTTTGGTTTTCTTTGCCCAACTGGTCGACCCTTTTTATTACTTTTATTTCTTTTTTTAACATTTTCATCAACGGTCACTTCATTCTCTTGTTCAATTTGGACTAGACCCAGTTTTTGATATAACTCCAAATCTGCGGCATCACTGACTTTAAGTTTACTTTCACCATAAGATGCTTCAGTGAGCAGTTTCATACACCTTTCCGAAGATAGTTCATATCTCTTGAAGTCCGTTAATTCAAGGGTTTTTGTTAATGGGTTAGCTCTTAAACTAGACTGAAGAGTAAGGTACAACCAATCTTTGAGAATACCAACACAACCTATTGTCCTACTGTAAAAGTAATCCCAATAATCAATTAAATTTGGTTCTAATTCTAATGGTAAGTGCTTCTGAAAAGCTAAAAGAACATTAATAAATGATTCGATGTCACTTTGGTTATTAGCTTGGTACCTTCTAAGCTCTATATCCGTACCTCTTCTTATCGTTTGACCGTTTAAATCACGATATGCTAGTAAATCATAAGTTCCTGTCAAAATGATTGGAACCTTAGTGATATTCCCCAGTGACTTTAATATGTTAACTTGGTTCCTAAGATTCCTTCCACTTATAGTCATGGTTATATGCTGAGCCTCATCTATAATAAATGCTTTAGGTTTCCTATAAATTAGTACATTCTCTAATGATCTTCTTAGAGCCGACCTGTTTTCATCCTTAACCTTCTTATCCATATTCTTATTTTCTAGTAGAATTTTATAATCAATTAATTGCTCATTTGCTTCTATAAGGGCACGATAATAAAAATCTTTCCAATCAAAACTTCCTGAGTCTGGAGGCACTGATTCTACGGCCAAATATGGTATCAATCCTTTATCCTTGTCTAATACGGATAAGTTGTCTTTAATGATCTTTTCCTTAACCTTTTTAATTAATGTTGACTTCCCTGCACCGGTTGGTCCATAGACTAAGATAATAGAATTTTCAGTTCCTCTATAAATTCGGTCGAGTAAATCGTTATATGCTTCTTCGAAAGCAGGATGCGATACAGTTAGCATTTTAAAATAGTTTGATTTTTCGGCTGGAGTACTGTTTAACAACTCTTCCGGAAATAACCTTTCCATCATTATTAAAGCTCCTTATATATTTGGAATGAATTCTGTTCTTTCATCAATTTTACAACATCAGATAATTGGGTTATCACCTCATTTTTTCCTCTGTTTGAGCTTGCTGTTTCCTGTTTTTCTTCTTTTGTATTATTTTTTTTCATAACAATATCATCTTGTTTTTGATTTCCTCCCTCGATAACCCTAAATGTTCTCTGTACTGCTTTATCTTTCAATTTTTGTAATTGCATTTGTTCAAATTCCTCAGCACTTTGAAGGAATTTAACAATTTGGCTGCTTGAAATTTGCTTTTTTTGACCGAATTGTCTTTTCCTTTTTCTAAGTTCAGCAGTAGCAATTTTTAATTCTTTCTCTGTTCTGTTAGCTAAAGTACTAAAATTCTCGGAATTTAGCATCACCCAGTAATTATTAACATACGCATAAGCAATCCCAATATTATATGGATCATATCTTATAGGAATATTCTCTCCCTCTACATCAGGATGTAGGAAGACTTCAGCCCAGTAATAAAAATAATTTATCTTCACACCTTGACCAACAACAACTTTAGCAGTTCCCTTTTTAGTAGTTGGCAAGGTTAACATTTTGAAGGTTTCATCGTATTTAATATAAGTATTTTTCCTCGAACCAGTTTTTGCAATTCTCCTGACATATAATTCTCTTGGACTTTCTCCAAGTGAACTATGCGGAGTTGTGTCATATACCTCATAACACCATTTAATAAAAATAAGATATAACTCTTCGAGGTTCCATACCGAATGTTTCTTGGGATTCACCTCTTTAGTAATCTGCCTAACATTTTTCATAATCTGGGTGTTTCCCATTAAATTATGGATCAACATTTCGTTTGTAGTTCCAAATAGTCTTTCACAAACCGAACCAAACTTTGGTTTCGCTCCTGGACGAACTATTTTCTTACCTTTATACCTTGCGATTAGTGTATCAAAATATACACTGTGGAATTCCTTCCCTCCATCTACCACTATCATAGAGGGCATTCTAGAATATCTTCTAACACATTCACGTAAAACCATCATACATGATCTATAACTCGGTTCATCAAAGGTTAAATAGAAGGCAAGAATCCTTCTTGAAAATGCATCTACTAAGAAGGTAATCCAAGGTCTCCCAAGACTTCCACCAGTTTCGGAACAAATTAACTCTATATCTAACTCGGTATGATCAATATGACATATTTCAAATGGTCTATCACCATGTCTAGGAGTAGTCAGGGATAATTCATAATACACTTGCTCTGTATTATAAGCAGCCTTTGTTCCCTTTCTTTTCTTTATCTGTAAGTTTATAGGTCGGTCTTTAATTCGTCTGCAGAATGTCTTAAAACTTGGAGGAGAATACCCCTTAGCTATACACTTTTCTCTAAAGGCATTGAATACGGTTTGACTGTTCTTTTGTATGATTGTTTCAAAATCATTTTCGATATATTCATCCATTAATTCTAATACATCTAAGGGTAATCTACGTGTTCTATTTCCTTGACGATGCCTCAATGGGAGTAAACCGACATAACCATTTCCATAAACCTTTTCTGCATCCTTATACTTTTTCATCCAATCCCTTAGCGTTCTATCTGGTATATCATATTCAGATAAACTTCTTCCTTCTAATAGCCCTTTTACAATAAAGTATTTTTTATTTGCATCCTCTAAATCTTTTTCACCAGCTTGCCTAATCATATTTAGCACTGTAATTTCCTCTTCTGTTTCCAGCTCATTATTGAACTGAATCTCGGATATTGAACCTTTTATTATTAAGTCCTCAAATACAACCATTGGAATCTCAGATGGTTCATCAAATTGACTAAGCAGGGTGATTACACTTTCTCCTATATTAATAATTCTCCATATCTTAGAATCCCATTGAATCTTATTACCAACTGAAATATCAAGGGTAATAGGCTTAAAAGGAAGAGTGTTTGATGCACTTTTCATATTTTGATAGGCAATAAACGCTTCCTTATTAAGAAATAGAGGAAATTTATCAAAGTCAATTATTAAATATCTAGTTATATCAGCATAAATCTCATCTAAAACCATCATTGTATAAATATCATCCGCATCAAATGTGCTTTGATTTGAAAGAAGTTCATCAAGTGAGATGGAAGGCTTATCTCCAATTATCTTCTTTATAATACTTGAGGTTTCATCACAAATGTTTGGGGTCTGCTCTAATAAGTAATCTTCTAAAAACCTTATGTTTCGTTGATATGTCCAATCAATATCCTTAGAAGAACGAATTCTAAAGGATAGTCCACATTCATTTGCGTGTTTTTCCGCAGGTGGACATCTCCAATTTCCACTTTCATCTATTGAATACCTATTCGGATTTTTTTGAGATAAAACAATTAATTCTTGCTCAGTCTTCCATTCTTCCCATCCAATCCAATCTTCCTCAATAACAAAAAAATCTGGGGTATATCTATGCCCTCTATTTTTCCCTTCTTTATCTTGATATCTAATTGTAAATGAAGGGGGTTGGTCATAGTATTCAATCACGTTTGGATCGTGTTCTTTCTCGTAAATTCCAGCAAGCTCTAACTTATGACTCTCAAATTGTATAGTAAGACCCATTTTTTTACTGGGATAAAAGCCTGGAACATTTTTACCATTGCTCTTCACTTTTCTTGATGGTTCAGATCGTCTTACATTTTGAATTTGTTTCATACCGTCATTAGGAATCCCTTTATCCTGTAACCATTTTTCAAGTTTTATATTATTCATAAATCACACCATCCTTGGCACTATTACTATATATCTGAATTTTTCGACAATTAATAAATTAAATCCTTCTTTTCCTACAAATTTTTTATCATTTGATTCCATATTGCCCTAAAATGGCTTTCCTTTAGTAAAATTTCCCCATCGAGTTCATGTTCAACCCTTCGTCTACTAGGATATAAATCTTTATCTAGTAAATTTTTGATAGCTTTTAAAAGCTTTTCCTCAGAGGTGACACGTCTTTCTATTTTTCTGTACATTAAGTTGCTTTTATTATTGTCTACTATTTGTTTGGATTCATTTGGAAACTTTATATATAATAACTTACGGTCACAGCCAATGACCTTAGCGAGTTGGGATAATGATGTACCTTTAGGATTTGTTATCTCCTCCATAAGAATTGCCTTTACTTTGTCGTGATCATACTTCTTGATTTCTTTTGTATACGTTTGCGAAAATACTTTATTTTCATAGCTATGTATCTCAATATGTTTCATCTCTATAAAATCTAATAGACCGATGTCTAAGTTTAAACAGATCTTAAGTAAACCCCTTAAAGGAGGCAGGTTTATTCCCTTTTGCCAATATCGAAATGTAGTTATCGGAGTTTCAAGAACATGAGCAAAAGCTTTCAGGTCACCTTTAAAACAGCTATTTAGGTAAAAATTTAATGCTTCACCAACTTGGCTTCTCCGGATATTTATTGGCCTTACTCCAGAACTAATTTCTAACATTTCACCAATTCTTTCTGAATTCCCAATTTTCATATCGAGTGGTTCTATTTCATTATAGAAAGTTTCAGTATGGCTTCCCAGCCAGCTTTTACACGAATGACAAAACCCAGGGTTTGAATCTCTTGAGAGGAAATTTATCTTCCTATAGCATCTATTACAAGTAGAAACCAAGGTTACTTTATGCTTTAAGCAATATTTACTTTCCTTAAGAGACCAAATAAGTGGATCATATACTTCGCTTTGATTGGCTAATGAATCTTCATAGCAAAACGGGCACCACTTTTTCTTTGTTTCCATTAACCCTCTTGTAGGAAGTATGCTTGACCATGGCAAAAATGTTAGCTTGGATATATTGTTTCTTGATGTTAAAAACTCTATTACCTCTACAAAATCAATTGCAAGACTTCCTATACCATTGACTCCATTTGACGAATCATAGAATCCATCTCCTCCTCTTCCGGCAATTTCAGTTATATAGTACTTGTTTAAATAAATAGCAATTAGCTTCGAGAATAAAGTACCGGTGGATAAACAATGATATCTTGCTAGGCGTGAAATATAACTTGATAATGATTCAACATAAGGTGTTCCCAAACCTAATGGTTCAATATTGAAGAGAACACTTCTTGACGGGTATTGTGACTTTAAAATATTCTCCATAAATTCTCCTTTTGTATATTTAATAGTTAAAATATACAAGTAATGGAATTTTATTCAATTTTTTTATTATGTCTACTTGCCTGATATGTTAAATGATTTTAAAAAAATAAAAGAAACTGCTAACTTTTAAAAATATATATGTATATTTTCCGAATGAAAAAGCCTGTATCAAAGATTACAAAGTAATCATAGATACAGGCTTTATTAATCTTTCTCCTAATAAAACTAACCGGTCCGAAAAACTTTAGTTTCTATTAATCCAGTTTGTATTCGGCAGTCAAAAAATGCTGTTTATGGCAGTATATTTTATGAATAGAAAAAGAGCCCAAATATCCAAGAAATGTATAAACTTTGCATGTTTTAAGCTCCTTTACTTTATTCCTTATTGTGTTAAAGCTACCTGTTTGTTGAACAAGGATTTATTCGTCCTCTAAATCGTCTTCGTTATCTTCATCTGATATTGAAATTATAAATTCTTTCAAACTAGAAGCATACTCTTCGATTTCTCCATCTTCGTGATACCAAAGATAAATCTCATTCCCCATTATTCCGTCATTTTCTTTAAGGCATAATTTATCTCCCGAACCATCATCACCGATTGCAATAAGATCTTCTGACATATGTTCTTCTCTGACTACAGTATTTTGTCTAACAACATCATCCCAGGTCTTTTTAGTATTTCTATGGTCTTTGATAGGATAAAGTATCCATTCACCTATTTCTGCATTATTAACTAACTTGAAAAGCTCTTTATATTGGTCTGGAAAAACAGCACCTAACTTATTTTCTGCTGCTTTTATATCAGATTCATCTACCCCTAATTTCCTTGTATGAATTAGTTCTCTAACATCTTTCATTTAAAAAACACCTGCCCTATTAGTTTAAAGAGAAAATTCAACTTTATTTTGTGTTATCCTTCTTCCTTTAAACTGCTTCTATATTTCAACAGAAGAAGCCCTAAACCTTCTATAATTAGAGCTCCGGTTAGCACAATTTGATTTGGTAAGATTTTTAATGAGCAAATATCATGCATTTTAAGAAATCTATCTTTCTAAAATCTTTTTTATTATTGTTATCTGCTCGATAACTGTCCTTGGATGAAGATTCGTTAACACTTAAATATTGGTTCGGATTTAGTAAATAATACCTTATATGTCTCCAGATTGAAGCATTTGTAAATCTTCCAATTGTACTCCTGCGAAACTTGGCAAAGTGTCAATTATACCTAACTCAACTGATAAGCCTTCTTTCGAGAACTCAGAAAGACGCGATTACCTCTACCTTTATTTACGATTTGGTTTGTGGAATTGCTGCGGCAACTGCAAGTCGAATTGCATATTCTTCAATCGCATGATCTAATGCAATACACATCCTATGAAAACTCTATAACCCAAATTTCAAAAGAATGGCCTAATAATATTTTTATTAGGCCTTAATTTATTATGGATTTCTTATCAATCTTCAATTTCTTCTTTGCTAAACTTTGTTTTAATCAATTTTTTTTCTTTTAATAAACTAATCACATTTCCCTTACGATGTAACTTAGCTTTTGACTGAACATTTATCTTTTTATCGGGAATCAACTCACCAAGTAAAGATCTGTAATTATCCTCAAGTTCTTTAGATTTTGTTTGATAGTAATAGTTTATCAATTTCAAAAAAACCATGTCTTTAATATAGTACCTTTTGATATTCTTAATTAACTGGTCGATGTATTTTAAGTAATCCTTACCCTTTAAATCAGCATATGTAAATACAGCAATAAACTTTTCCAGATCTGTTACGTTTGGATTATCCATTATACTTTCAATAACCTCTTGAATAACAATGTTAAGTTTAGCAGTTCCTAACGTTTGGTAAACTACAACTTGATGGATAGCAGGTAGGAACTTTCTAATGAAATCATCCATCCCCTCCTTACTATCAATCGGCTTAACCTCTTCATTTTGCTCTTCAAAGTATTTGTCTAATAAGAATTTGTATAGACTAACAAATGCCATAGAGCATTTTACTATATCTCTGTATGCTTGTGTTTTTAAGTTTTCTACTGCTGTTTCTTCTGTGTTCTTTAAAACTTTTGCAGTGATTACCCACATCTTTTCTAGTTTTTTTAAGGGATTGATACCCTGTTCTTTCTTAACAATGTCATGTTTCTCATCTGTACTTTCTAAAGCAGTATCTGAAACATGATCAAACTCTTCTTCGGAAGGTTTTGGCTCATCGCTAATTCTTTCTAGTAACTTTTTATCTAACTTCTCAGTAATGGTTTTTAACGTTTCAAAAACATTGTCATACCCAAGATCGGTTTTTTCAATTGCTGTATTTATTTTATCGTATTCCTTCATCATTCTTTTTTGAAATTCTTGTAGTAACTCTGCTTCATCCCTTTTTAAGCCAGTGTAGTAGTCAATCTCTTCTATAAAATTGAGATAATGTTCCTCTGAAAAGACATGTTCTTTGAATTTTTTATTAATATCAATATTCTTCATTAAAAAGAATTCAAAAAAACAAGTAAACTTAAATTTCACATATCTCTCTAGCCCATCTTTTTCAATTGTTAAAACACCTTTTCTAATAAAGTGACGTAAGAGTTCTTCTTCATCGTAATCAAATTTCTTTACCCTTAAGTTTTCTTCTATAAAGCCTCTTAGCACACTGTATGGGATACGATAATTTATGTCATTTACCTCATACATATAATAGGCAATTTCCGTTAGTAATCGTTCTTTATTTTTAAAGTTAAATTCACTTAAATAGATTTCACTATCCGATGTTTTTGTAAATATACGTTCAATGAAATTTTCTAACATTGTTGCATTATTAATCGGCTTGTAATTTTCTTGCGTTTCAATAATCCATAAAAACATGGAAACAGCCAACGGGGTACTTGGTAAATTCAATGTCGAAAATGTTTTAATTAAATTTTGCAATTTATCTGGTTGATCAAATAGCTCATGTCCAATAAACCATTTGTTCATTAATTCTCTCATTTCCTTTGTTCGGAAACGTTTTATAAATGCAACCTTAAAATAGTGTAATAGTTGAGGTGTTGAATGTAATGCTTCTGCAGGTATCTCACCTTCAATTGAACTAGTACAAGTAGCTATTACTTGGATATCTGGGAACTCCATAATAAAATCATTAAGTTTTAACAAAAAGGATTTATTACTTTCATCAAACGAAAGGTTATCAATGACTAAAACAAGATTATGATTTACCAATAAATCCTTTACTTCTCTTATTCCAACATTTAAATATCGACTAATAATCGTTTCGATTCGAGTGGTTCTTAATATATCTTGATTATCAAAGTAAACAGGAAGCTTGGCATATGACCCTATATTATTGGTAAATTCGAGAAGGATTCTATCTAATAAAACTGTTTTTCCATATTCCTTTCCGCCAACTAATAGTATATTATGACTCGAGGAACATATATCCTCAATATTGTAGGTTTGTTCTTTTTTATGAACCTCATCACCGTTTACTACAATTTCTTCTTGGACCGTTATTTTAGGTAGTACGAACATTTCTTCAATTTTTTTAGGTGCAAGAGTTTCAGTATTATAAGTTATCAGATGTTCATCAATTTCAGCCAATTGAACTTCTCTTATAGTTGTAATAATGGCTTTTTCAACATCTCTTTTTTTTACAACTTCACTACTTGGCATATTAAATACTGTTTTTCCAGTATCATCCCCAATATCAGTATTTGCTACAAAACTTTCCTTAGGATGACTGTACCTTCTATATAAAGTCTGTATTCGACTGTTATCAATATCGTAATCAATAATGGAATATCCATTAGCTATATACCTATCACTTGTTCGAGAATTAGTTGTCCAATTGGACGGTGAAACAGATACGTATGTAGTTCCCAGAAATATTGATTTAGTCCATGTACTCCCCTCATGAACATGGCCACAAAGTAAAATATCATAATCAGTTGTCATCATACTTTCAATAACTCTAGTTTCAAATGGAGCAAAAAAATCTAACGGATGATGAATAATTCCTATTTTTACATCAGCTTCTTTAATAACATCTCTCGCTCTTGTAATTTGTCTCTCACCTAGAACAATCTTCCCTCTGTCTAAGTCACTGTCATAACATCTCCAGGCTGAATTAAAACTAGTAATACCAATATCAATACCTGATATTGGTATCTTAAAAGCAGACTGAAAATTTGATAACTCTTTGATTCCATTGAAATCTTCATAAAAGTATTTTTCAAACTCTTTAAAAGCTACAACCCGTTGAGAACCTTGTAAGTCATTAGTATCAATATAGGAATTTATATTCGAAATATTTACCAGGGTGTGTTCGAGACCTTTTTCAAGCACAATGCTATCAGCATTTCGATCAATATCATGATTCCCAATCGTAAAGAAGAATCGATCTTTAGATAAATTAAGTGCATTAAGGATAGGTTGGATTACAATTTCTTCAAAGTTCATAAACCCAAGTGATATATCGTTTCCAAAACTTCTTCCACCCTTATCAATCAAGTCCCCTGAAAAAACAATTAAGTCTATTTCCTTTTGTTCATTGTAATTCTTAAGATCCTTAATCATTGGGTTAACGATAAAGTTTTTAACATCTTCTATTTCATTTGAGTCTAAATGCAAATCTGAAAAGTGTACAATTCTTAACATATTTAGAAAATACCACCAATCAATTAATTTACTCTAAACTTTCGACAAACCTTTCATATTTCCTTCGTAAAAACGAATTAATTTCTACTTTCTTAAGTACTTCAAACTAGTTCGCCATTGAAATTGTAAGAAAACAACAACTGTTCTTTTTACCCTCAAAATAGGTAACATGTTAAACGCACAAAACACCCGGTTTTATGTCAGCAACCAGTAGATGTTAAACATTCTTGCTTCTATAGTTCAACAAAAAGAAGCTCTAATCCTTTTTGGATTAGAGCTCTCCTTTAGTTGAAGATTTATCAACCTACATTTCTATAGACAGCGGTTGGAATTTCAACTTTAAATCGTCATCGCCCTCAATCCAATCAGCTTTAACCCAGATATCGATATTGAATAAATTTTCTAAGGAAGAAATTTTCTCTTCAATATCCTCAACCTTTAATATCTCAGTAAGTTTTTCTTCATTACCATAGAGGTCTAATAATTTAGTTATCGCTCCGACATCCCCCAGTTGATGACTGGAGGCTTCAGGAAGATAGTCTTCATTTATGTCTTGACCAAATAATTCTTTTAGTTTCTCTATCTCTTCATTTATTTCATCTATGCCAAACTCTTCTTCCTCATCAGATTTATGCTTAGTCACTATTTTCCCGCTCTGAATAAAACATATCTCCAATAGACATTCATCAAAACATTCAATAACAAACATTGGAACATTTATGTATTTTGATAAGAGAATAGAAAAATCATAATAAAACCCATCATACATTTCGTTTAAAAGAGTAATCCATTCATCTGACTTTGCAAAATAATATTTTTGTTTACCCATTACAAACAAGTTATCAGATTCTTTATCTTCATGAAGTTTTATAAGTGCTTCTTTTACTGCTTCTATATTTTTTGTTTTTATTTGTACGTTCGAAAAACTTGTTCCCATATAGTAACCCGCCTTTTTTAATTCATTTGTTCTACTTAATTGTCTTACACTTCGGTTTAAAGATAAATGGTAAATAAATTTATATCCCTAAATAGTGAAAAAGCATATCTGCTTCTTACAGATACACTGCCTTTTAGCTTAAGTACAATTTTTCAAAAGTTCAAGGGCTACTATGCCGACTATAGCTTCACCAAAAGTCACGTTGTTTAAGAATTGCATTTCTCTCCACTTCTATATTTGAATAGTCAAGAGAAAAGGTGAAGATAAATGTTAATTTTATAATATTTTAAAAGCTTGGTAAATGACATCATTTATTTAATAAACCTAAATTCATTCAAAATTGATAACTTATTTAGCTTGCCAAAAACTAAAAAAGATCTTAAGGAGAAAAGTCCCTAAGATCTTCCTAAGATTGAAGCTATATTCTATAATAATTCTTAAATTTAATTCTACTAGGAAATTAATGAAGTTTCAAACTTCTTAATTTTTATATCATAAAAATTGAAATAATCGTGAATTCCTTTGTAAAAATGCTTAAGCTCGTCGATATCTTTTCTTTTTCTAATAATCTCTACTTGAACTGTAAAGGAGTATCTATCATGAGAATAAATTAAAATTTTATAAGGTCTAATACAACCATTGGTTGTATCATAAGCCCATTCTTTTAAAAAATCACCAAATGTTTCAGGTTTAATAGGGTCTATTTCTCTGTCACCCTCAACAAATATTTTCATAATAGTCCCCTTTTTACGGGTAAATTTAGGTGGTGAATAATATCCATCCACTCCATTCCAGTATCCTTCAATATGATCCATGTTTTGCCCTCCATTAAAAAGCTGGTGCTAGTTTTCTGCCAGCAGGTGTCCTTTTTATAATTTCTTCAATAATTAATTTAGCTGCATATACAGTTGTTAAAGTTGTTATTACTCCATTTTTTTTATAATATAACCTATACCTTGCTTCTCCCTCTTTTGGAAATGTAATCTCCATTTTAATCTCTCCTAAGACAGTTATATCATTAATTGTTTTAAGCTTATGCCCTTTAACATAACCAGTCTCGAACGTATATTTCTCAAGTTGATTCTTTGGGTCTTTTCCAGAAATAGGTTTTACTTCCCATAGCTCTTTTCCTAATACTACATCCGCTTCGTACTTTCCTATTCTTTGTTCAAGGATTGCGTTTTGGCCTAGTTTTTTTGCTATATTGACTTGAGCAATTTCATGTAGTGGTACGTAAATATTCCGATACCTTCCTGGAGCAATTGCATTTGCGCCAAATATCATTAATGAAGCCTCTTCATCTATTACAACGCCTTTTGAGTATATATTTGAAATTTGTCTAAGTGCCCATGTAAAGGTTTCTCCACTCGGATCATTAAATGAGACTGGATTGTTCTTTGCATAACTATATACATTAATATTACTTAAATTATGGACATCTTTAGTCATTGAATCACGTGATAAAAATATACTGTGCTCAGGATGATAATATCTCGAGGTTAAATAATAAAGATATATTTCTTTATCATAGTAATATCCAGAGAACCTGTAAGGATTTTCATCCGCATAAGTTCCAGTTTTAGAGATTACTTTTCCCCATACATCGTATTCGTACCTAGCGATAATCTCTTGATTTTCATTTGAAATAGCTATTACATCTCCATGATGATTATAATGATAAAAATATGTTCCCTCTTTAGTAATATCAGTTACACTTAAACGGGTTCCTTTCACATCATCATAAGTGTAATATCTTAACAGTTTTCCAAGTTCATCGGTTTCATACAATACATTTACACTGTCTCCATTATATATATATCTTGTTTTGTTACCGTTTATATCTTTTTCTATCCTTCTCCCTTCTTCGTCATATTTGAAAGAAGCTAAGAGGTTATCTGATTCTTTATCAAACACTTTAACTAATTGACCTAGTTCATTCCATTGGTATTTATTTTTTTGATCACTTTCTATTTCTCCTGTTAGATTATAATCAATAGAAACTCCATTTATTGTGTCAATTCTATTACCATTATAATCAGAAACATAACTATACTCATTTTTCTCTATTAGACTAGCGTTTTTACTATAGGTCTTTGAAAGTATATTTCCCTGATTATCATACTGATATTCATATATCTCATTATTATTAATATTTACTTTTTTAATTTGATTTTTATCATCGAAAATATATTGAATATTTTCCCCATTTGAAACAAAGTCTAAAATATTACCATTACCGTCATATTTTTCATAACTATATGATGCAATAAGTGAGCCATCAGTTTTATTAATTTGCAAATTTTTCAATAAATTATTCTCATCATATGAATATACCGAGGAAATATTATTACCAGACTTGATACTAGTAATATCTCCAATTTGATTCATTGTCAGTATAAATTCGTTTCCGTTGAATAAGTCAGTTATTGTTTTTGTATGTGAAGAAGTATCGAATTGATTTAGATATTTTATGCTGTATTGATTTGCATTTTTATCTATTATTGTTAGCACTTCTAGATTTTCGTCAATATTGTATCTCCAATTTATAGTTCCATACTCATATAGATTTAAACTTAATAATTCATTTGTATCCACGTTATAATTATAGTCCTTCTTTATATTTAACGCTAAGTCCTCTACCTGCGACAGAATTCCATTTTCATATAAATATTTGTACCTTAAATTACCGTTAATATAGCTAAGATTAATTTGTTCATTACTATTATAATCATATTTTCTAGAGGCATTATTAGGTTGAATTACTTTTATTAGATTACTATTTAAATCATAATAAAGTTTTGTTATTAGTTGTTTTTCTTCTATTTCTCCTGTGATTTCATTTTTCTCATCTATTCTTTCCTTTGTTTCAATAAGCCTATCGGCTTCGTCATATAAAAACTCTCTAGTTTCTATTTTATTTTTAACTATTAATTCTCCACTTGTATCATATAGCGGCTTATTATTTACTTGATCCCACTCTATCTCTGAGGTTTCCTTGTAAATAATATTTCCATTTAGATCTCTTTTTAACTTGAATTTATAACCATCTTGTATCTCGTCTTCTGTCCTTTTTGTAATATCATAAATAATTGAATATTTATTTTCGGCTAAACTCTTTTCATCAAAATTTACTGGAATTCCGTTTAAGTCATAATTTAGCGTATTAATATTTCCCTTTGGCAATATTTTCTTTGTAATCCTATTTAAAATATCATATTCAATATTTGTAACTATTTGTTTTCTTTCTATTATAGAATTTTCGTTAATTTCGCTTACAGGTACGACTACCTGAGTAAGTCTATTATCATTAAATACATAAATATTTTTATATTCATTTTCTACTGGTTTATTAGGGCTAAAATGGTTTGGTAATAATACAGATAATTTATTTTCTTCATAAATATATTGAACTTGATATTCATTAGGAGTTTCAAGTTTATTTAAATCACTATATTTTACAGTGGCTAAACTACCTTCACTATAAATATATTCTATTTTTAAATTTTGGTTCTTTATTAAGATATAATCAATTTGGTTAGAACTTGTATAAATTTCAACATTTTCACCAGAATCTGAAGTTATCAATAACTTTTCTTCTACACGAGTAATTGAAATATTATTAGAGTCATTGTCTGTTATACCTATTAAATGGCCATTTAAATCAAATGTATATTCCCCTTCGTAATCTCCAATTATATATCCAGTTGAAATTTTACTTAGAGTAATATCACTGGTTATTTCATATGTTTCATCATTTAGTTTCTTAAAGTGATGCAAAGTCCCATCTGAATCTTTATATAAAATATTTCCATTAGTTTGTTCTTGAATATTCATATTAAAGCTGAAAAACCAATTGTTTTCTGACTCTAAATTAAGATGATGGTTATAAGTTCTTTTAAACGCAATTCCGTCACCTTTATTCCCTAGACTAAAATCCACAATAGGTAAAACAATGTTTCCTGATTTCGCATTTACCCAACCACCTGCTATATCAATCATAGGTAAAGTAGTTTCAAAACCAATATTGCTAGATATTTTAGAATAAAAAGCTTCAGAGTTATTTAAGCTTTGATTACCATTTTCATTGTATGCCGAAATTCTGAAATAATATTTTAAATCATTACTATAGTCTTTACGATTCGTAATTGTACCATATTGAAAAGCATCTTTATAAACTTGAGTTGGATCTAATGATAGATCGGTACCGGTTCTACTCGAAACAGAATCATCATTAGAAAGGGTGTGACCACTTGTAGGCCAAATTTTTTGCCCTCTTGTTGACCACTCTGTTACATTCCCTACTTTGATTGCCTGATATTCCTCTCCATTCCATACCCATACTTTATACCCCGATGCACCTGGAACTGGATTCCACTTTAGATTTACATATCCGGTATCATTTTTTGATGCATCTACATGGGCTATCCCATGTGGAGTATCCACAGTAGGTAGAGGAATAGTTGGCATAGCAGCGTCGGATACTAATGATTCTTGTCCGTTAGGGTATTTCGCGGATATGCGGAACCAATAATTTTGATTTTTGGTATATTGCCCACCAGAATTTCTATAAACGGGTGAAGGATCAAAAGGTAAATCAGTACCATTAGAATCTGTTATATGCAACTGATAACGCTTATTGAAAATTTCGGCGTCCGTAGGCCAAATCCCCTTTCCTAGGGTTGACCACTTGGTTACATTCCCAACATCTATCTTCTCGTAGTTAACACCATTATAGATTGAAATATAATAACCAGACGCTCCTTGAACTGGGTTCCAGGTAAGATCAACAAACCCTCTCTTCTTATCAACTGTATATCCAGTTGTTGCGGTAGGAGATGCAGGAGCTGGATATGAATAGGATATATTTAAATGAGGGCGGTAATCGACATTACTATGTTCCGATGCGTAGAACTTCTTCCAGTGCGTATACCCATGATTTTTCGTATGAACCTTAAAGCCGTGATTTGTACTAGGATTGTTAACCCATGACTGCACTGTATCTTTTACGTTAAAACTTGCCCATTGTCCTTTATGAACACTTACTTGATTATTGCTTATTCCGATTTGGCTAGGCATGTTATTCCAATTTAACGTACCTGCTTGCCAGGATTCTGTTACCTTATCAATCCATACCTCTGTAGGAGTGGTAGGTTGGTAAGAATGAACTGTATATAAATTAAATAATGCTGTGTTTATTGTAGAATATTGGATACTTGACACATCTTGCTGAACATATGCGTAATTAAAACCAGTAGTATCATCAACATACCCAACCTTTAATACATAAGAGCCAATTGCATTATCCCAAAACTTATCATAGTTTGTTGTACGATAAGCGCTAGAGACGAATGTATCCTTGGAGGTTTGGAGTTTTGTTGTTGGATCAATATAAACAGGATAAACGCGTTTTGAATCTTTTAGCCAATTAGCATCAGCCACTACCTTTACCACATAGCCCTTTTGCTCTTTCGTTAACTCATAATGAACATTTTCAGAGTATTCAGGTTCCCCTGTTTGAGAATCAATATTCGAATCAACCATATAAGGTTTAGGAAACACCAACTGTTCTTCTCCATCAGGGAAGGAGAAAACGACTTCCCCATTCTCTCTTAATGTTCCTTTTAATTCTGTATCGATAAAAAATTCAAACGTATGGTAACCTTGGTAACTAGATAAAATAATATCTTCTTTTACTTCGCTATCAGAAATGATATTTCGGAGGGTGATTGATGGAATCACATCTTTATAAAAAATTTGATTCTCTTCATAAGATGCACGGACATTTGTAGGTTTTGTAAAAGGCTTATCTCCTTCACTACCTGTAAATATCATAGTCATTTTGTTATTGCCGTATGAGAATCTAGCATATTTACCATTATGAATAACCGGGGCAAAACGAATTCCTAATTTCGTATTTTCAGAGACTACGTCTTCGTTGCTTGCTTCGTTAACTGTAGTGGGGTCTCCTTTTTCCATTTTAAACGAGGGTGAAATTTTTTCGAATTTATTGTTTTTCAAAGTATGAATAGGGTTACTATAAAAACTTGAGGTGTAGGTACCATCTCCATTGTCAATAGTCGAGGATTTTTCAGTCCGAAGCTCCACTGCTTCTTTTGCTTCTCGTTTCTTTACTAGTGGTACGTCTTCTATTATATTTATAGAAGGAGTTATAATTGGTGCGACTGGAATGCCGGGATTGTCATTCCCTTCAAGTGGCAGTTGGGAATTGACTATTTCTTCCGTTGTTTCTGCACTTACAGTTAAATAATGAAAGGGAAAAGATGCAAAGAGTAAAATAATTGATAAAAGAACCTTAATAGTTTGTGAATACCTAGATGCTTTGTTCTTCATGCTTCCTCCTAGATGAAAATGAATTTTTTAATCCTTTTCAATCTTATACTTTTTAAAAGTAGGATTAATATGTTAATTTCATGGAAGGAATGGATAATGTTGGTGTGTTACATTGAATATTAGTAGGTTGAAAGCAATAAAACATGAAAGTTTATACCCGTAAGGACGATGATTTAAGTAATCATTAATTTACAGTAAATACTTTCCTATTAATATAATTGCACAGAATAGTTTGAAGAATATTCCAAAACAGCCATCATGGTATTTTAGATAAGAAAAAGACGGTCACTTTTAATGATCGCCTTTTTTACCTCTTGCTCCCGTTCGTAATAGAAGCTGTTGTACAAAAGCCACCCGTTAGTGCAACAACAGCAAGATATATTTAATTTTAATTCATTTCCTCTGCAAAAGAGTAGATACTTGTTCCCTTTTTAAGGTGTAATGCTTTTTTTCGGTAAACCGTAAATCTGTTAACAGCGGCAACTTTAATAATTCACTTATATCCCCATCATCAATACTAGTATCACCGATGAAAATAATTCTTTTTAAACGATTACAATGTTTTAATAAACGAAGACTATCAATTTCCTTACAATTTTCTAGTCTAATTTGTTCTAACTTATCTAACTTTTCGCAGCCATTCAAATTATGGATTTTTCTACATGTATTAATGTCCAATACTCTCAATTCAGTAAGGTATTCAATTCCACTAAGATCAATAAGGTTTACACACCTAAACATTTTTAACTCTTGAAGTTTTTTTAAGGATTCAATCCCTTTTAAAGACTGTAACTTTCGAGAAGTAATATCTAAGATTTCTAAATCTTTTAGATTTGACATTGCATTGAGGTTTTCAAAAGGATATTTATCAATTATCAAATGATTTAGCGTACTAACATCAAATAAATTCTGATATTTTTTATTCCAAGTAATAAAACATTTTTTTAACTTAGGTAATTTATTAAAGTCAAACTCTGCTTTGATGTAACCATCAAGACCTAAAACCTCTAATTCTTCTAAAGAATAGATTGGACTTAAATCCTTTATACTTGAAAAATAGATTTCAATCCCTTTCAAGAATGGGATTGAGGAAAGAAAGTTAATATCTTTTCCCTCCCTACCGACTGAACCGCTTAATCTTAAATTAACAATTCCATTTTCCCGCATTACTTCAATTAATTTAGGGTCCCACTCTCCAGTACAAACAAGTACCTTCCCTATATTCCAACTACCATCTGTAATAAAATAATTATCGTTATTAGGTGTATTGTTCATGAAGTTCCCCCTATATTAAAAGCAACTTTCTTATATTTTTTCCTAGTGGTTGTTTAACTAAACTTCCCTATAAAACAAAGTGAATAGGTGTTAATCCATATTGGATCAACACCTTATCATTTTTCACAATCGCCCCTGTTAGTTTAATCACTCTTTATAGTATCAAAGTCTTTTATTGCATTTGTTTCATTTTTTGAATTTGTACTCAATGTATGCCCTATTAGTATGGAAACGAATAATTTCTCATTAGACAACTTTATAAAATTAGGTTCATTGCTCTTTTGTAAAAATATAGTATATTCATTACCGTTCAACGCGGAAAGCTCCCAACCAAAACCACTACTCTCCATTTGAAAATAATTAGATATTCTCTCAGCGTAATACCCTTTTTCATCTTCCTTTAACTCCCCAACAAAATAAGTATTATTAGTCCAATGTGTTAATAAAAGCTGGTCCTTATTTGTTGTTGTAATCAAATCAATGTTCCCTTTTATTTTTTCTTTTTTAATAAAGTGTTCTAACGCTTTTTCTTTCGTAGAAAAATGTTCAATTTCAGTCTTAGATGAACTTTCAAAACAACCACTTAGTAGTAAAAGGGAAATCACAAACAAACTTAACTTTAATATTCTAATGGATACCAACCCCTTTTTATAATCATATATTTTTACCATAAATAACCAGTTTAGTTATTCTTAATAACTGCTTCTACACTTAAATAAAAAAGGTACTACCTCGTGGATTAGTCCCTGTCTTATTAAAGATAAGCTCCCTTTAATTCAATAAGACATCCACCTTATCGAATACCATCATACTCCCAACTAAAGTGATTACTTAACTTTCTTACTGATTCATCCCAAGAATCTGCACTACAACTTTTTACTATTTCAAATAGTGATTTATAAAGAGCCTCCCAGTTGTCACCATATTTAAATAGATAGTGCTTTTCATTTTTATTAATTTGGTAATTTTTATTTGCCATTGGTGTCATTACTAAGATTGAAAATAAATCACCACTATCAGAACCTTTAATACCTATTGTAAGAGTCAGGTAGAAATGAAACTCTGCATCACCCTCGTACTTTAAATTGTGAAGCTCTTCAATTTCTAAAAAACCTGATGCATCATAGGTTTTTATTTCCAAGCTCATATTTATCATCCTTTAACACACTATTTATCTTTTAGTAAACTCTACTTTAATTGAAACACAGCACTTCTTCCTCTTGAAGAAATGCTCTCGTTAGCGAAATAAAGTAACTTTTTTATGATGAAAGCCTGTATTGTATTAGTTGGCTCTCTGTTCCTAAGTATTCTTCCCTTCCAATCCTACTAATTTCCTTAAACCCTATTTTCTCAAGCATCTTTCTAGAACGAATATTTGTTTCATGTGTCTCTGCATTAAAAACTGTAATACCTAGATGTTTAGAAGCATAATCCATCATAGATATACTAGCATTAAAACCAATTCCTTTTCCCCATAGCGAACTATCACCAATTGCAATGCCTAATTCAGCTTCATCACCTTTAATACAAGCTAGGTCTGCATATCCTATTAACCTATTTTCTAATTCAATTGCCAATCGAATAAAATCTCCAGATAAATTATTTACACAATGTTGCCACCATTTATATAATTCTTGCTCGTTTCTCTTTAATTCCCAATCATTTGCTAAACAGAATTTATCATCCTTACTCCATTCTAAAACATATGAAAAATCATCTATGGATAAAGGTCTAAGTTTTATATTCTCGGCATTATTATCTTTTAAATTCATATCTTCCTCCATGACTTTATTTATTAAAGGTAACTGCTCCTATACTTCAACAAAAAGAGGTACCAATCCTCCTTAGATCAGTACCCGTCTTATGAAAGATTTGCCCCCGTTAATGCAATAACACATAGTAATTTAAATGCTGAGAATAATACCACCGAGGTGGTAATAATGGTAATTCTTAAAACTTTAATTTCTTTAAACCTTATAATTAATTTAACTAATCTAGCCGTTAACAACAAGGTTATAGTTCCTTCACCTAAAGTCATAACAAGTGCTTTTACCAATATTCCTGTAAAGGATAATTGGGTTACTGTGCCAGAGGGAACAAAAGAAATAACAATCTTTGTGGAAGCCCAGAATACAGAAACTGTTCTTTTTTGGCTTATCCCTACTGGTACTGAGACATGGTGGGAAAGAAAACTTATCGGTTATGACATTAATGAAGACAAGAGTAAAAAGTTTGATGAGACTCAAAAGTATTCTTTAACATGGAAAATAGATGAACCTTTCCTTCACCACCATTTAGTTGTGGAAGTGGTAGGTATGAATAGAGTTACGAGTGGTGGAAATATTAACATTAATACGGAAAGTATCGAGTAATTATTCAAACAAGGCGTTTCTACCACTTGCAGAAACGCACCCGTTAGCACAACAAACTTAAATGAAATAATTGGTTCCTTTTATTGACATCACCTCAATATCAGAACAAAAAAAATGAAGAGTATCTCCTTCATAGTCAATCACTTCATACCTTTTATTTTCCCAACCTTTGTCCTCAATGTCCTCAATTTTTATTGATATTTGATGATATGGACCACCACTTTCAAAACGAATACTTTCTGGATTATGAAAGTGGAATTTTGCAAGAAACTTATTACCGTCTATATCTTCAATAACAAAATCAATATCGAGTAAGGATTTGTTTTCTTCAAATTCTTTGTAAAAAGAAACAGAGAAGCCAGTTATAAGAATAATGTTTATTAGAGAAAAATCTTGAACTTCGTTTGTAATTAGTTCGACGTTTTTTATCATTTTCATCACCTTACTTAATTTCTTTGTTCAGCTTTCGCCCCCGTTAATTGAATAAGCCTTAGTCAATTTTTATATTTTTCTTTAGAGTCAATAACATTTCTAAAGCATCTGAAAGTATCTCCGTTTGACGTTCTATCTCATCGAGTTCTTTTTTTACCTTTAAAATAGAATTTAATAAAACTTCATCGCTGATGGTTGAATTCACGTTCTCTTCAATTAGTTGATACGAGTTCATTTGGACCTCATAGTTTCCTGTAAGAAGATGATAAACCAATGTTTCAAGGTATTCTGAACAATCAAAAGGCTTTAATGCAAATAACAAAGAACCTCTATAGCCGATAGTTTTAGGGTCATTTATCATTTCTATTAGTGGTTTTACGGCAGCCTCATCACCAATGTCACTGAGTGCAATAGCAATTGCATTTCGTATTCTGTGATTTTCAGTGCATTTTAAATACTTGATAAGAAGAGGAAGAGCATCATTGTTTTTAATTTCATCGACCCTTTCCAACAAGCTTTCTGCTTCCTCAACATTTATACTTTCTAAAGCATTTTTTAATATTTCTAAATTCATTTTTTCATTCCCTTCATCTTTCGTTAAACTGCTACTATACGAAAGAAGCGACTGCTGCTTGTTCAACAATCGCTCCCGTTACTTTAATAAGAAGGTGTATAAATCCTATCAGTATCGGTATTAGCCTGCTCCTTTAGTGAAAAAGCGTATCTGCTTATTGTAGATACGCTACCCTTTAGTTTAGTAATCTTAAATTAACGACTTTGAATTATTTCAAATATTTTCCTGGTAGTTACTACTGAAGCAGGGACGAGAATTACAATTGAAAAGCCAATTTGAAACATAAATAATATCAGCCCAACGTTAGGCGGAAATAACATGTCGATGTATTTGTAGAAATGATCAAATATAAGTACATAAAGGACAAAAAATATAGAGATGAAAAAGTAATATACAATTTTCTTTTCCAAATAAACACCTCCTGTTTAGGTTAATCAATAGAACTTCGTCATTGAACTATATATGATAACTATAATTAACTATACGAATAAACACTGAGAAAGTTTCTTAACTGATTGGGATTTATTGAATTAGCCTGCTCGTTAACTTCAATAAAACAACAGGATTGCCACAATCGACAACTCCTTGTTCCACTCTCGCACCAGTTAACTCAAAACTTATAAAGCTAATATACCTGCGTCCTAAAATTAGGAGTATATTTGAAAGAGTGAAACTTTTTGAACTTTAATTCGTAATTTTAATGTAAAGTTATAAATAATTGAATACATATATGTTACCAAAAATTCTTCAAAGTTTGCTCATTATGATATCTATTTAATGAAGTCATTAGTTATGGAGGGAAAGATGAAAAAACATATAACATCGAGTTTAATTGTATTATTACTAGCAATTACAGTTACTTCTGTAATGAGAGAATCTGATGTAAAAAGTGTTGCCACAGAACTGCAAGAGGATAACGAAAACATGCTAGAATCGGTTACTACGTTGGAGAAGGAACTAGAAGTGCAAGCCACTATTACAGAAAAACTACTTAGTGAAAACGAAAAGTTAATAGCCACTGTATCTAAATTAGAAGAAGAGAATGGTTTATTAAAGACTTCAATAGATTACCAGGATTTTAATGAGGCAGTTACTACCGTAGAATCCTACAAGTCTGCTAAGACGTTCGAAGAGATATATGAGTTTTTCTTAGGTACTAGAGGTTTGAATTTCAGTCAGTTTTGCCCTGAGGGTAAATGTTCATTTGATATTTCGTTTAACGGAAGAACTATAGAATGGGTACCTAATACCATACAAGAACTAAAGGATTTTAAGGTTGAAGGCGAAAAAATATACCTCACTTATCATACGAATGAAGACATAAAACATTATAATTATCAGTTCGTATTGGCTAAGGGAGAAGGTATGTTTAAAAACCAAGAGGAAGCTTGGAGAATAGAAAGCATTGAACGCATTAGAAAATAATGAACGAGATTTATTGTTGGTGTCATCGAATGGTTAATTACAACATAGTATAAATATCAACAAGGCATTGCTAATAATTGCAAATGCCTTTTAGTATGTATTTCGTCATGTATTAGTGATTAAAGCGAATGCACTTATTGAACATTCGCACCCGTTCGTTTAATAACCTCTGAACAATCATTGATATTTCGTACTGAAAAGTTGGTATTAAAAGCTTCATAAAAAAATATAGGCAACTGTTCTTATTGAACAATTGCATCTGTAAGGAGTATACCTTCTATTCTTCTAATCTTGTACCACAATTATCACAATATTTAGCGTCTAGTTGATTATTGTCTCCACAGCTTAAGCAAGTTTTTTTTAGTTTGCCACCACATTCATCACAAAAATTAGCATTCTCGTCATTAGAAGTGTTACATGATTGACAAATAATTTCTGAATTTACTTGTTTTTCACTTTTTACCCCACTTGCAATTTCTTGTACACCTAGTTTTGTTTCTTTAGCTAAATAATTGAATGTATCTTTTGCAACCGGAGCGTATTCTCTTGACTGATATTTAGCAACTTTTCCACCATAGCCTAAACCAGACAACACCAATCCAACAAATATAAATGACATTCCAACAAAAAAGAGCCAGAAATATTTAGGTTCTCCAAACATATCAACTGTAAAGAAATCATATCCAGCTATTCCAAAACAAATTACTCCTATTAAAAGAAATAATGGTCCTGTTACCCGAAAAAATGTCCTAGCATGAGTATGCTCTTTAGTTACAAAATGTTTATTATTTTCCCTCAATTTACTCACCCTTTTTAACTATCTTATTTTATAAAGCTGCAATTTATTTTCTATTATATACGGATGATTTAGTAGATAGGTTTCAAGTGAGTGATAAAATGGTTTCACTTTGCTGCACCAACCCTGCTCTTTACTTCAATAAGAAAAAGCCAATCTCTTTCTTGAAGATTAGCCCCCTTTAGCTGAAGATACAATTTATCAATTACTGGTCTTTTCCTTTTAATAGCTTGTCTAGTTTTTCTTCAATTCTTGCTAACCTGCTATTTCTCTTTCTTGTGAAAATGAATACTACAAGAATTATAGGGATTACTAACAAAACCATAAAAGCAAACAATTGAAAGAGAATATCTCCCCCATTTATGTAGGCTTGTGCTGTTAATAAAGTCATCAATATCTCTCCTTTAAGACATAAAGCTAGTTCAATTAATAAAGATTTTTCCTTCTCGAAGAAATGCACCATTTAAATGAATGAATACTATCATCTAAATTTCATTCAAGAATTCAAGTAATTGTTCAACTTCCTTAGTATTTTCCTCTTTTTCTAAAGCATTTTTAAACAGGTTATAACCTAAAGTATCGTTCTCCTGGAGCCAACTAAATGCTTTTTTAGGACCTAAAAACCATAGTCCTTTGAGTTCAAAGTAGATTTCCAAGCTATCTTTAAGCATCCAATAAAACCTATAATTACCTTCAATATCATTTTTACTAGACCTTAAATACATCTTTTTAAGCCAACTCTTTAAAAAGTCCTTTTCTTCCTCAGACAGTTTCTTAGGACCTTTATCAAATACATGATCGATTTCTAACAAGAAACTTTCAGCAGTCCCTTTATCATTCAACAATACTTTACCTCTATGTACTCGCAAAAATTGTTCTGAATTATTCATTTGGTCACTGTTATAAACCCAAACATCTAATTGTTTACCTTTAAACAACTCGACATCATTTTTATCCTCTATATCATCTGAAAAACAAATAATATCTAAATCACTTTCTTCTGTATAATCACCTGAATTGTAAGAACCATATAAAATTATTGTATGACAATTGTATTTATGTTTTAAGTAAGTTTTTACCTGTTCAAATAAAACATCTAAATTCACACCCAATCCCCCTATATTTCTTCTCCTAGAATAAAACTGTCCTTCTCCAAATAAATTGCTCTTTTAACACAATATGAGCTGCCGCAACGACAACTCCTATTCCACTCTCGCCCCCGTTAGCCACCCATGAAGCGCAAAATTCAGCGCTTCACCACAGAGAATGAAAATGGTTTTAAACCGTCAATACTGAATCTACGGCTGGGAGAGGAAGGTCGATAAACTATGGTGCGTTAGAGCCCATCCGTTAGTCTGACTCCACCGACCACGGTGCACCACTGACTGTCGCTCCCTCACGGGAAGCACACATGGTAGATTAATCCTATTCTGGTTGATGCACCAGCCTCTAATAATAATCATCGCCGTAGAAAGGATGTTTTCAATGGATGTAGTCATTGAAAGAGCATGTGGTATGGATGTCCATAAGGACAATATCACCGCATGTATAATCACGCCTGAAGGAAAGGAGATTCAAACATTTTCTACTAAGACTGTGTTTTTGATCCAACTAGTTGACTGGATTAAACAACACAATTGTACGCATGTTGCGATGGAGAGCACAAGTGTCTACTGGAAGCCTATCGTGAATTTACTTGAAGCTGAAGATATTGAGTTTCTAGTTGTAAATGCCCAACATATGAAGGCTGTTCCAGGACGTAAAACAGATGTCAAAGATGCTGAATGGATTGCCAAACTTCTTCGCCACGGACTAATAAAAGCAAGTTATATACCTGACCGAAATCAACGTGAATTACGTGAACTTGTTCGTTATCGTCGAAGCATTATCGAAGAACGTGCTAGACAGCACAACCGAATTCAAAAAGTGTTAGAAGGTGCGAATATAAAACTAGGTTCTGTTGTTTCAGATGTAATGGGAGTTTCAGCTAGAAATATGCTTAACGCAATTGCAGAAGGTGAAGAAGATCCTGAAATACTAGCAAACTTCGCTCAACGTACATTAAAAAAGAAGAAAGAAGAGTTAGAGCTAGCTCTTAAAGGATATATTAGTTCGCATCAGCGCCTTATGTTGAAGACTATTTTAAAGCACATTGATTTTCTAACTGAACAAATCGAGATGCTAGATTCTGAGGTAGTGGAAAGAGTGAGCTCTTATCAAGAAGATATTGATCGATTGGATTCTATTCCGGGTATAGCTAGACGAATGGCTGAACAAATTCTATCTGAAATTGGTACTGATGTTAAAAATCAATTTCCAAGTGCATCTCACATGTGTTCCTGGGCAGGTTTGGTACCTGGGCATAATGAAAGTGCAGGAAAGAGGAAATCAGCCAAAACTAAAAAAGGCAACAAATACTTGAGATCAGCATTAACTGAAGCAGCTCATTCAGTAAAAGGTTCTAAGAACTATCTCGGAGCACTCTACCGGCGAACAGCCTCGCGAAAAGGCAAGAAACGAGCCGGAATTGTAGTCGCTCATGCGATGATGAGAATAGCGTATTACCTTTTAACTCGTGAAGAAATGTATGTAGACTTAGGCGAAGACTACTTTGACAAACAGAGACAGCAATCGATTGTAAAACATTCACTTCGAAGACTCGAAAGCTTAGGATACACAGTAACCTTAGAAGAACCTGAAGCATCTTAAACTAGTCAACTATCTATAGTGAACATCAGATCGGCGCTCTCCTATTTTTAAAAATTGAATGAGCTGCGTCTAGTTCAGTATTGCCTTTTTTACTAAATTCCAGAAGTTTATTTTCATGGTAGCTTAATAAGGAGCATACCTTTTTGATTCCCTATTTCGCCAATCTATTTTTATTTCTTTTACTTATGTGAAACACATCGTTAATTGGTGTAACTACTTTTTTATCCCAAAATACTGCACTACCATTTGGAATTGCGTATATATCCCTTTTGTCTGATATAGATAATAATTCTTCGTCTATCGTTTCTTTATAATGAACCTCTACACTAAAGTCTACTAACCCTAAACCTTTAATTACTTTTGTTTGAGGATAATCTTCATCTTTCGTAATTACACAATCCCCACAAAAAACTAACGCGCCGGCACTAACACCAACCATTAATCCCGAAAAAACTTTTATGGCTTGAACTAATTCTTTTTCTACCAAACTCTCCATTAGCTTTTCTGGTCGCCCACCAGTAAAATAAAGCACATTATGTTCGTTAATTTGGTTTTTCATTTCTTGATTTGTGAGTTGATTGTCAAGAAGTTTAATTTGCTCTACCCCAATATCCTCAAATGACTTTTTGGCAGAGTTAAGCCATCTATCAATTTTTGATTCCTCCGTTGCAAAAGGAATTACTAAGATTTTATCCCCTACTTCAACGTAATTAGATAAATAATTCATTACATCATCAATTTCTCCGACTAAAGGGTTTCCTCCCCCAATAAAACATAGTCTCATAAGCGTTCCCCTCAATATGTGTTTTCTCTATATTACACTTTTTTAACCTTAAGTAATTCTATTTTTTGTTCAACTAACCTGCTTCGTTACTTGAATAGGGAAAAAGGTGATCATCCACTATTGAAGAATCGCCATCGTTTGTTGAATAAGCAATTTAACTTTCATCTTCCCATATTCCGTATCTGCTTATAGCATTTATAGCCAAATCCCAATTTTCTTTTTTACAGTTTTTCAATAATTGATCAATTTTGGCTTCAATCCTTGGTAGGCTATAATCGCTTGTGATTAAGTACCCTCTCCCAACTTCTATTTCAAGGGTATCCTTCGAGTTTTTTAAAAGTCTCTTTGGACTAATAACATGAAACGTAAACACTTCTGAACCTTCTTTATCCTCTTCTCCAATAAATGCTTCTAAACAGACATAAAAATCATCGGGTTCTTCTCCCCACTCATCATACCGAATATGCGAGGACTGTAGGATAGGATTAATCATTTTTCCACCTGCTTGCTTTTGTTATTTAGTCCTATATTATCACGAGCTTCTTAAACTAACCTTCCCGTTAATTCAAGTGAAAATCTTCACAAAGTCCGAAGTATGTATGATGTTCAGTAAATAAAAAACTGTAGAGTATTTATCTCTACAGTTCATAACTTAACAGACCAACTTTAACTTTTTGAAGCATATTCTTGCCACAAGTTTATTGAAGCATAACGTTGCCAAAACGGCAAGATTATGGTTCCAGTCACAAAAGACAAAATAAAAACCACCAAATATGTATTTGGTGGAGACGGTGGGACGTGCTATTCCAGATTTTCATCGTGGCACTGACTATATCTTGAACCTATTGTAGTTTGTTAGGTCCTTCGGCGTATTATGCAAAATATATATTTACCTTACTAAGGTAGAATTTTTTGCATCCTAGTACTACCAGGTGAGTGGTAGTCTATAAGTCGATACACGGCTGTTGGATTGCTCCACATACCGCTCGGCATTGCCATATCGCAATTATGTGTGCGACTTAGGTTTCACCGATAAAGCCGAATTTTCACTTATGTGTTACCACATAAGGCGACTAATAACTAATCGAACCCACGTCCAAAAGCATCGGCACTTAAGCATCTACGAGTGTAGTCGATATATTAGCATTTCGCTAACCCTTCAGCCTATCGACAGGCTTCCGAGCAGCTAGTCTGGTTGTTCTCTTCCTTTGTCCTCAGACGGTGAACTCCGGCGTAGCCCACTTAGAGTGAGTCCCTGATCCTACCACATGGGCGATGGAGGGAGGAACCGCTATAGACTGTTATTAAGCAGCTAAAGCGAAGTTGTTGTTTTCTTTGCCAGTTATAGGCGTTGACGTTTTAACGAGGCCGATCCCCTCGACTCGCAACCCAAGCTCGAACTACCCCTGTCGAATCCGTAGCGTCCCCATATATAAAAGGGTGTATCGGATAAGAGGATCAATGTCCTCAGTGAATAACTCTTACTCGTCGCTATTCAATTACCTTACAACGTTATTATAACATACTCTCTTATGATTTCAATTGTAAATAACTGTAAGCTATTCCTTCATACGGTCTCGGAATGCTCTCTCGATATCTCGCTTAGCCTCTTTTTGCTTAAGATCCTCACGTTTATCGTATTGCTTTTTACCTTTACCAAGGCCAAGCAAAAGCTTTGCATACCCATTTTTCAGGTAGATTTTTAAAGGAACTAATGTATAACCAGTTTCTTTTGTATATCCAATTAGTTTACTGATTTCACGTTTATGAAGCAACAATTTACGTGTACGAAGTGGATCGTGATTGTAACGGTTACCTTGCTCATAAGGGCTGATATGCATGTTGTGTAGGAACACTTCACCATTTTGCACCTTTGCATAGGAATCCTTCATGTTCGCACGACCTGCTCTTAGCGACTTAATTTCAGTCCCTTGTAGAACAATCCCTGTTTCATATGTTTCCTCAATAAAAAAATCATGATTCGCTTTTTTGTTTTGAGCAATGACCTTTCCTGTCCCTTTTGGCATCGCACTTCCCCCTTACAAACGGTACCTATCATTTTAACAAAAATAACCTCTTATTTCAAATGACGGGTTCCAAACCTACCGTTGTAACTAAATTTTTAAAATAAAATGTATCTCTAATGCACCCCAAAGCGTGCCTTTTCCATATTAATTAGCTAAAGTAAGTACAGTCTAATTGAAAACATACTTTAATTTAGAAGAATAAATAAGCATGAATAAATACATATTATAAAAAACCAAACTAGGTGGTTTATTATGTCTTTGGTGATCTATATAGTAATAATGTGGTTTGTATTAGGTTTAGTAATAGTTGATAAAAAGGTGATTGGAAATAGAGAAATCATGTTTGTCTTTATGCTGGTGTCTACAGTGAATACTCATAGTTATTTACTTGTTTCAGAGACATTTAATCTTGTCAGTATCTCACACGAACTAGTTAGATACAGTAGTTATATACTACATAGAAGTTTTCTAAATCCACTACTTGTTTCCTACTGTTTAAATAAGATTTTTAAAAGGGATGTAGGAAAAGGGCAGATAATCGCTTTATTACTATCACTGGGTATATTAATGGTTCTTGAAGCTCTAAACTTAAAACTTGAAATTATTAGCTATAAAACCTGGAACTTTTTCTTTACAATATGCTATCTGTTTGGTCTTTTACTATTATCTTATGGTTGTCTGAGATTGTTTAAAAAGATAGGGTGGACGTGATGATAGCCAATGCAATACCTTTTGTAGAAAATAGTTTTGGTAGAAACGATTTCTTTATTATTGCTGCAGTAGTTGTATTTTATGGTGTTATTTTAATACTGCCTAAATTGTTTTCAAATCGTTTTGTGAGCTTCTTATTAATCTTTATCGGAATTTTATTTGCAAGTCTATTTGATAGCACAATTGGGGCAGCCCCTTTTGACTTTTATGATATTATGGATGGACCAAAGTATACCGTGATGGATTTATTTGCTTATTTAGTATATGGTCCATTTGGATACTTGTTTATCTATTATTATGTTAAATGGGATATTAATGGGATAAAAACAATCTTCTATATCGCACTTTGGACGTTAGCTGGAATACTGTTTGAGTGGATTAATGTTAAGTTTGATGTGTTTACCTATAAATCAGGATATCAACTTACCTATTCCATACCAATTTATCTATTAGTTCAAACAGTTTTGGTTTATTTTTATGAATATATAAGGGAGTAAAAAATACCTTTCTAGATATCGTTTGACAGGCGACTCCCTATACATGTTTTACTGTTTGCATTAGGCAACTGTTACCCGCTTACTTTGTCCATTTATTAATGGAGTTCATCTCTTGATTCGACATTTTCTCAAGGAGTGAATCTGGATCATCCGAGATTACAAGTGAATCTATATACTCTTTCTTTAGAAAACCTTCATTAATCATGTGCTTAAACGTGTCAAGAAGACCATCATAAAAACCATTTACATTATAAATTCCAATTGGTTTTTGATGGTATCCAATTTGATACCATGTCATCACTTCAGCCAATTCCTCTAGTGTTCCAATGCCGCCTGGTAACGCTATAAACCCATCAGAAAGATCATACATCTTCGCTTTCCTCTCATGCATATCTTTAACTACAAATAGCTCCGTAAGCTCAATATGTTCAACATTTTGATAAATAACTTCTGGGATAACCCCAGTTACACGTCCTCCATGAGCAAGAACCGATCGAGAAATTTCCCCCATTAAACCAACATTTCCACCGCCATAGACTAACTCTACGTTTCTTTTTGCTAAAATTGTCCCTAATTCATTAACCTTTTCTTGATAGATAGAGGAATTTCCAAAACTCGATCCACAAAATATACAAATTTTCTTTAAGGGTTTCACCACAATTCTCCGTCCTTTTTAGTAGTTGTTGTTAGGTAGAGTATATCCTGATTAACATGAACAATAAACTACTTTTAATTTAAGTAAGCAAAATTATTGATTTTATTTCCGGTTTTAATATAATGAAAAATATAAATAAGTTCTATAAATATAGAACAATTAACCAAAAAGGTTTTTAGGAGGAAGAAATAGATGTTAATAACCATGAAAGAGGATATAAATATGGTGTTCGAGCAAGACCCCTCTGCTAAAAGTGTTTTAGAAGTGATACTAACCTATTCTGGTATACATGCTATTTGGTCTCACCGTATTGCTCATAAATTTTATAGAAAGAGGTTTTACTTTATAGCACGATTAATTTCTCAAATTTCTCGTTTCTTTACCGGTATTGAAATTCATCCAGGAGCTAAAATCGGCAAGCGTTTCTTTATCGATCATGGAATGGGTGTTGTTATTGGGGAAACCTGTGAAATAGGAAATGATGTTACCATTTATCAAGGTGTTACACTCGGAGGCACAGGGAAGGAAAAAGGAAAGAGACATCCAACTATTATGGACAATGTTCTAATTGCTTCTGGCGCCAAAGTTCTTGGTTCAATCACAGTAGGTGAAAACTCAAAAATTGGAGCTGGTTCAGTCGTACTACATGAAGTACCTTCTAACTCAACCGTTGTCGGCATACCTGGACGTGTCGTTATCCAAAATGGTATCAAAGTCCAAAAAGATTTAAACCATTGCAATCTACCGGATCCAATTGGCGATCAACTGACAGGAATTGAGCTTGAACTTGAGAAAATACTTTTACAACATCAGCAGTCTAGTCAGAAGATAAAAAGAGTGATGTAACTAAACAGAAACCCCTTAGGTATTTTCCTAAGGGGTTAATCTTTACTTGCGTTTACGCTTTCTACTCTTTTGCTTTGGTACATTATCATAAAACTTTTTCTTCTTCTTTGGTGGTTTATTTGGATCACCTTGTTTTTCAGAAGTCTTGGTGTCTGTCTTTTTACGGCGACTTGGTCCTCTATCCGCTCTAATAACCTTCGGAGCTTCTTTTGAAAGTGGACGGCGTGACCCTTTCATGCCCACTACTTCAAAATCAATGGAACGCTCATCTTTATTAACATTTACAACACGAACGGTAATTTCGTCTCCGATTCTAAATACATTTCCAGTTCGTTCACCAATCATCGCTAAATGACGCTCATCATAACGATAGTAGTCATCCGTTAAATAACTAACATGTACTAGCCCTTCAATCGTATTCGGAAGCTCAACGAACATTCCGAAGTTTGTTACAGAGCTAATAATCCCATCATATTCTTCACCAATTTTATCAAGCATGTATTCTGCTTTCTTCATGCTATCTGTTTCACGCTCTGCCTCAACTGCACGACGCTCCATATTAGAAGAGTGCTCAGCGATACCTGCTAATTTATCTTTCCATTTCGCCTGTGTACCACTATCAATTTCGCCATTGATTAAGTACGTTCTAATCAAACGGTGGACAATTAAGTCTGGGTAACGTCGAATTGGTGATGTGAAATGTGTATAGTAATCTGTTGATAATCCAAAGTGACCTAAGCTCTCAGGATCATATTTTGCCTGCTTCATCGAACGAAGCATAATGGTTGATACAACCATTTCTTCTGGTTGCCCTTGAACAGATTCAATAATTTCCTGTAAAGCACGCGGATGAATCGAGTTCCCAGTTCCTTTAACAACATAACCAAAGTTCGTAATAAACTCTAAGAACCTTCTTAGTTTCTCTTCATTAGGATCTTCATGGATACGGTAAATGAACGGAACATTCATCCAATGGAAATGCTCAGCTACTGTTTCATTAGCAGCTAACATGAATTCTTCAATCAGCTTTTCTGCCACTGAACGCTCACGAAGTACAACTTCTGTTGGCTTTCCTTCGTCATCTACTAGTACTTTAGCTTCTTTAAAATCAAAATCAATTGCACCACGCTTCATCCTTTTTTCACGAAGGATTTGAGCGAGTACTTCCATTTCCTCAAACATCGGAACGAGTGAATCATAACGACCTCTGACTTCTTCATCCTTATCAACAAGAATTTTGTTCACATCTGAATAAGTCATACGTTCTGTCGTTTTAATCACACTTTGGAAGATTTCATGTTTTACAACGGCACCTTCACTATTAATTTCCATATCACAAGATAGTGTTAATCGATCAACTTGCGGATTTAATGAACAAATCCCATTCGATAGACGGTGAGGAATCATCGGAATTACTCGGTCAACTAAGTAAATGCTCGTTCCACGGTCACTCGCTTCTTTGTCAATCGGAGAGCCCTCAGTAACATAATGAGTAACGTCAGCAATATGAACACCTAATTTATAGTTACCGTTTTCCAGTTTTGTAACAGTAACAGCATCATCTAAGTCCTTCGCATCTGCTCCGTCAATGGTAACAATGACTTGGTCACGGAGGTCTTTTCGGTTTTTAATTTCAGCCTCATTAATTGTATCAGGTACACTTATTGCTTGATCTAATGCCTCTTTCGGGAATTCCTGAGGTAAACCGTGCTTATGTATAACAGAAATGATATCTACACCCGGGTCATTTTTATGACCAAGAATTTGGATTACTTCACCCTCAGCACTCATTCGGCCTTCAGGGTAAGTTGTTAGCTTTACAACTACCTTATGCCCCTCTGCTGCACCATTTGTAGCTTCCTTTGGAATAAAAATATCATTGGCAATCTTCTTGTCATCTGGAATTACAAACCCAAAGTTTCTACTCTCAGTATACGTTCCTACAATTTCTGTTACACCACGTTCAATGATTCTAACAATGGTTCCCTCTTTACGTGCGCCCGAAGCCTCAGTGTTAATTCGAACGAGTACTATATCACCATGCATGGCATTGTTCATATCAGGTGGTGGTACAAACACATCATCCATTGTTTTATCTTCAGGTATAACAAAAGCAAACCCTTTAGCATGTCCAGTTAACTTCCCACGGACAAGATTCATTTTTTCAGGTAGTCCATAACGATTGCTTCTCGTTCTAACGACGTACCCCTTTTCTTCCATTACAACTAGTGCTTTAACAAACTCTTTAAACTCTGACGAATCTTGAATACCAAATGCCTCTTCTAATTCTTGAACAGTTAATGGCTTGTATGCCTCTTCTTTCATAAAAGAAAGTAGCTTATCTATATGCTGCCTAATTTCTTGATCCATTCTATCCCTCCTTACCAGTCTAGTGATTCTAAAAATTGAAATACATCTTCATGTAATTGTTCACGCTCTTTATCAAGAGTAATAACATGACCTGATTCCTCATACCAATTGATCAATTTCTGATCTGACTCAACTTCGTTATAAATTATATTAGCACTATCCGTATTAATCATATGATCATGTCTTGACTGTACAACAAACGTTGGTGAATAAATATGGTCTACATGATTACGAACATCAGAGATTAGCTCTTGTAGGGCTTTCAATGTATTCATTGGTGTTTTTTGAAATTCAATCATTTCAGTTTCAATTTCTTCAGGTGATTTACCTTCATATTTTTTGTATTCTCTCGCATAATCTAGAATTCCGTTATACATAACCTCTTCACTTTTGATATACATAGGTGCACACATTGGTACAATTCCCTTTATAGGTACAGTGTAACCCAATTTTAAGGAAAATACCCCACCTAGAGACAATCCAACTGCCGCGATATTTTCATACCCTTTTTCTTTTAAAAATTCATAGCCACCCATAACATCCTGCCACCAATCTTCAGGACCTGTATGGACAAGTTCTTCTGGTGGTACGCCATGTCCTTTGTATTGAGGCGCATGACATGTATATCCTTTTCCTTCTAGAAAACGACCTAACATTCGAACATCAGCCGAGTTTCCGGTAAACCCGTGCAAAAGCAAGACCGCCTTATCTCCTCCTTCAAAAAAGAAAGGCTTCGGTACTACTCTTTTCATAAAACGATTACTCCTTCGTGATAGTATAGTTTCATTATTATCATATGCTTTTATTCGATGCAATTAAGAGGAATCTGATCTTTGAAAAAGCCGGCATTTGGACTTTCTTATGATTCCTCTATAAATAGTGAGTAAAAATCGTAAATTCAAACAAACGTTTAATTAAATTTCGCCTTTTTTTAAACAAACGTTTGATTGAATTCCTTCTATTTTTAAACAAACGTTTGAAAAATACCCTCTAATTACATAAAAAAGGGCCAGACCTACAATGTGGTCAGACCCTTTTAAAGTAATATCCGGTAATTATAAACCTACATATGAAACTGCAATTGTTAGTACAAAGAATAGTACTGATAGAACAATCGTAGCTTTTTGTAAAACTGCATCAAGACCACGAGCCTTTTGTTTACCAAATAGTTGTTCAGCTCCACCTGAAATCGCTCCAGAAAGACCAGCACTTTTCCCTGATTGAAGTAAAACAGATACAATTAAACCAATACTTACAATAACAAGTAATGTAATAAGTAATGTGTGTAGCATTAAGTCAACACCTCCTGATAAGACATGGGCTTGTGAAAACCCAAGGCGTGGGTAATCACCGTGAATAAGAATAAAATTGTTTCCTAAACACATTTAGCAGTAGTTTAAATGTACCACAAATTAGGTTTGTGGACAATAGCTTTCATTCACAGGTATTTTTCGCATCATGGAATCAGTCCGGTGCTCGGTCTGTAGTGGGTTAAACTACCATCTTTGTTCTCTTACTTTCTGAGCAAATTATGAGGGGGGTGAACAAACATGATTAATGAGAATTATGACGAGTTACTTGAAACTTCAAAGAAATATCAGCGCATCTACTTAGGTGAAAATGAACCGAAAGTAAAAGGACATGAAAAAGAGGCAAAGAGTAAGAGGAGTAAGAATGAAAAAGGAGTTTATTAAAAAAACTGGTATCAAGGACAAGAGCCTTGATACCAGTTTTTTTATTATTTTAAGTTATAAAACGCTTTTGCTCCAGCGTATTGTGCTGTGTTCGCTAGTTGATCTTCGATACGTAGTAATTGGTTGTATTTAGCTACACGGTCTGTACGAGATGGTGCACCTGTTTTGATTTGACCAGCGTTTGTTGCAACAGCGATATCAGCAATTGTGTTGTCTTCTGTTTCACCTGAACGGTGAGAGATAACTGCTGTATAGCCTGCACGCTTCGCCATTTCAATTGCATCAAATGTTTCAGTTAATGTACCAATTTGGTTCACTTTGATTAGAATTGAGTTAGCAATTCCTTTTTCAATACCTTGGCTTAACTTCTCAGTGTTTGTAACGAATAAGTCGTCACCTACTAATTGAACGCGATTACCAATACGCTCAGTTAGTAATTTATGACCTTCCCAGTCATTTTCATCTAAACCATCTTCGATTGAGATGATTGGGTATTTGTTTACAAGATCTTCGTAGAAAGATACCATTTCTTCTGAAGTGAATACTTTGCCTTCACCTTTTAAGTGGTATTTGCCGTCTTCTCTGTTATAGAACTCAGAAGATGCAGCATCCATTGCAAGCTTCACTTGCTCACCTGGTTTGTAGCCTGCTTTTTCAATTGCAGTCATAATTGTTTGAAGAGCTTCTTCATTTGAACCTAAGTTTGGAGCGAATCCACCCTCATCACCAACAGCTGTGTTTAATCCTTTTTCTTTTAAAACAGCTTTTAAAGCGTGGAAAATTTCAGTTCCCATACGTAAAGCTTCTTTAAAAGACTCAGCTCCTACAGGCATTACCATGAATTCTTGGATGTCCACGTTGTTATCAGCATGCTCTCCACCATTGATGATGTTCATCATTGGAGTTGGAAGAGTTTTAGAATTGAATCCGCCTAGGTATTGGTATAATGGAATTTCTAAGAAATCAGCAGCAGCATGTGCAACAGCCATTGATACACCTAGGATTGCATTTGCACCAAGGTTTCCTTTGTTTGGAGTGCCATCAAGCTCGATTAACGCTCTGTCGATTGCCACTTGCTCTGTTACGTCAAAGCCAACAATTTCTGGAGCAATCTTTTCATTTACATTATGTACTGCATTTAGTACACCTTTTCCTAAATAACGGCTTTTATCACCATCACGTAATTCTACTGCTTCGTGTTCACCAGTAGAAGCACCACTTGGAACGATCGCACGACCAAATGCACCTGACTCTGTATAAACTTCTACTTCAACAGTTGGGTTCCCACGTGAATCTAATACTTCGCGAGCATATACATCAACAATAATTGACATGAATAATCTCTCCTTATGTAAATTAATTTTTAATTAAACTTATGCCTGTCATTTCTAAAGGCTTACTAACTTTTAATAAATCCAAAACAGTCGGAGCTAAATCTCCCAATATGCCATCCTGACGTAATTCGATTCCATCTTGCGTAACGATAACTGGAACAGGATTGGTCGTATGAGCTGTCATTGGAGTTCCTTCTAACGTGATCACTTCATCTGCGTTGCCATGGTCAGCAGTAATAATTGCCGTTCCACCTTTAGCAATGATAGCATCTACAATCTGACCTAAGCATTCATCTACTACTTCGATTGCTTTAACTGTAGGTTCCAACATTCCTGAATGTCCAACCATATCTGGGTTTGCAAAGTTTAAGATGATTGCGTCATGCTTATCTGCTTTTATTTCTTTTAAAAGAGCATCCTTCACTTCATATGCACTCATTTCAGGTTGCAAGTCATACGTTGCAACCTTTGGAGAGTCAATTAATATTCTCTCTTCTCCAGGAAACTCCGCTTCGCGCCCTCCGCTCATAAAGAAAGTTACATGCGGATACTTTTCAGTCTCTGCAATTCGTAGCTGCTTTAATCCATTTTGGGCTAAAACTTCACCAAGTGTATTATCCAAATTCGTTGGTTTGAATGCTACATAACCTTGAACGGTCTCACTAAAGTGGGTTAGGCACACAAAATTTAAATCCTTAGGATGTTTCTCTCCACGTTCAAATGACCTAAAATCTTCGTTCGTAAATGTATTCGAGATTTGAATCGCACGGTCAGGACGGAAGTTATAGAAAATAACAGCGTCATTATCCTGGATCGTAGCAACTGGTGAACCATCTTGTTTTAAAATAACAGATGGTAAAACGAATTCATCATAGATGCCATTTTCATAGGAATCGTTGACACATTCTAGTGCACTTTGATACGTTGGTCCTTCACCATACACCATCGCTCGGTATGCTTTTTCAACACGTTCCCAGCGCTTATCACGGTCCATCGAGTAGTATCGACCAGATATCGTAGCAATTTCACCAACACCTATTTTTCTCATCTCTTCATTCAATTCTTCAACATATTGTTTCGCTGTTTGAGGTCCAACATCCCTACCATCTAGAAATCCGTGTACATACACATTTTTTACACCTTCAGCAGCTGCTAGCTTTAACAATGCATATAGATGCTGAATATGACTATGTACACCTCCGTCAGATAACAAGCCGAATACATGAAGGTTGGAGTTTTTCTCTTTAGTATGAGTCATTGCCTGAAGGAATGTTTCATTTTGTTCAAATTCACCTTCACGAATCGCAACATTTACTCTCGTTAAACTTTGGTAAACCACTCGTCCAGCACCAATATTTAAATGCCCAACCTCTGAATTCCCCATTTGTCCTTCTGGTAAACCAACAGCTTCCCCGCTAGCAACTAATGAAGCATGAGGATATTGATTCCAGTAACGGTCAAAGTTTGGCTTATTTGCATGGGTTACAGCATTTCCCTTTGTTTCTTCACGTAGCGCAAATCCATCTAAAATAATGAGAGCAACTGGCTTATTACTCATTATTACCTGCCTCCAACAATTGTAGGAAACTCGCAGCCTCTAAGCTTGCACCACCAACTAATGCACCATCGATATGTGGTTGAGATAGATATTCTTTAATATTCGTTGGTTTAACACTTCCACCATACTGAATACGAACATCATCAGCTACAGCGCTTGAGAATTGCTCAGCTACAATTTTACGGATGTAACCACACGTCTCGTTTGCTTCTTCTGCAGAAGATGACTTACCTGTGCCTATTGCCCAAATTGGTTCATAAGCAATTACGACATTTTTGGCTTGCTCTTCAGTTAAGCCAGTTAGTGCCTTTTGAATTTGTGAGCCCACAATTTCATTTGTTTGTCCTGCTTCACGTTGTTCTAATGTTTCACCACAACAAACAATCGGTGTTAACCCATGCTGGAAAGCTGCAAGTGTTTTCTTGTTTACTGTTTCATCTGTTTCTGCAAACATTTCACGGCGCTCAGAATGCCCGATAATTACGTAGCTTACTCCTACATCCTTTAAGGCAACAGGGCTTACTTCGCCTGTAAACGCGCCACTTTCTTCAAAGTGCATAGTTTGAGCACCGATTTTTAATTCTGTACCTTTTGCGCTTAATACTAATTGTGCTAAAAATAGTGAAGGTGCACATACGACTGAATCTACAACTTGTGATGATGGAATAAGACCTTTTACCTCATCAACAAATGAAGTAGCTTCTGAAAGAACTTTGTGCATTTTCCAGTTTCCTGCGATAATTGGCTTCCTCATGCTACACCTCTCTCATTTCGTTTTTTAAAAATTAGCGATCGTTTAAAGCAACCACTCCTGGAAGTGCTTTGCCTTCCATGAATTCTAGGGATGCTCCTCCGCCTGTTGAGATGTGGTCCATTTTTTCTGCATAATTAAATTTCTCAACAGCTGCTGCAGAATCTCCACCACCTATGACGGTGTATGTATTTTCTGCATTAGCAAGTGCTTGTGCTACAGACTTCGTACCATTTGCAAATGCTTCTAGTTCAAACACGCCCATTGGTCCGTTCCAAATAACTAGTTTAGAGTTAGCAATCACATCACTATATAATTTGCTAGTTTCAGGTCCAATATCCAAGGCTTCCCAATCAAATGGAATCGAATCGATTGCAACTACTTTTGTATTTGCATCATTTGAAAAGTCATCTGCAACGACAGCATCAACCGGCATGTAGAATTTAACGCCTTTTTCTTTTGCTTTTTCCATAAAGGACCTTGCTAAATCAACTTTATCTTCCTCTAGAAGTGACTTACCTACTTCATGGCCTTGTGCTTTTACAAATGTATAAGCTAGTCCACCACCGATAATTAAGTTATCAACTTTTTCTAGTAGGTTTTCGATCACTCCGATTTTATCTTTAACCTTTGCTCCACCAATGATTGCTGTAAATGGTCTATCTGGGTTTGATAGAGCTTTACCTAATACCTCAAGTTCTTTTTCCATTAATAAACCTGATACAGCTGGTAGGTAATTCGCAATTCCTTCTGTTGATGCATGAGCTCGGTGTGCTGCACCAAAGGCATCGTTTACATAAATATCTGCTAACTCTGCAAAAGACTTTGCTAATTCTGAATC
Organism: Cytobacillus luteolus; assembly: GCF_017873715.1. Taxonomy (NCBI): domain Bacteria; kingdom Bacillati; phylum Bacillota; class Bacilli; order Caryophanales; family Bacillaceae; genus Litchfieldia; species Litchfieldia luteola. The sequence goes on along the minus strand of NZ_JAGGKM010000005.1, from coordinate 374,214 downwards.
GTTCTTTTCTTCTCCAGGATAAAAACGTACATTTTCAAGTAGTAAAACATCACCTTGATTCAATTCCTCAATCTTCTGTTTTACCGAATCCCCATACGCTTCATCTGTTTTATGTACTTCTTTTCCTAACAGTTCACTTAAACGTCCAGCCACTGCTGTTAAGCGCATTTCCTCAACAACCTCACCCTTGGGACGTCCTAGATGACTAGCTAATATTACCTTCGCGCCTTTTTCAGTTAAAAACTGAATGGTAGGAAGTGCTGCGCGGATTCTTGTATCATCTGAAACTGCGCCATCTTTCATCGGAACATTAAAATCAACACGGCAAAATACTCGTTTTCCATTTACTTCGATATCTCTAACCGATTTTTTGTTCATTTAATACCCTCCGTTTCCATATTGTTTGTTCAAGAAGGAGGACAAAAAGAGCCGAGAAGTTCGAGGAAGTGCAGCCTCCGAGCACCAGAGCGTATGCTTATAATACGTGAGGAGTGGAGGAGCAAGCTGACGAAGAAATTCGACAGTTATTTTTCCCGGACTTTTTGAACAACCTCTAATACTTAAAAATAGGAGAGGGGTATCTGCCCCTCTCCCCTTTGTTTAACACCAACATCTATTATAGTATTAGTTTGGTTAATATACCAAGAAAATCCAAGGCTATTTTTCGACAGAAGAACGATCTTATAAACCTTTTGAAGCGATATAGTCAACAAGGTCAACTACACGGTGAGAATATCCACTTTCGTTATCATACCAAGAAATAACTTTAACCATGCTTCCTTCCATTACCATTGTAGATAATGCATCGATTGTTGAAGAAGCTGGGCTACCGTTGTAGTCACTTGATACTAATGGCTCTTCGCTATAGTAAAGGATTCCTTTTAACTCATTTTCAGAAGCTGCTTTAAATGCTGCATTCACATCTTCAGCTGTAACATCTGTGTTAAGCTCAGCAACAAGGTCAACTAATGAAACGTTAGGAGTTGGTACACGCATTGCTCCACCATTTAGTTTTCCTTTTAATTCTGGAAGAACTAATGAAACTGCTTTTGCTGCCCCAGTTGAAGTTGGGATAATATTTTCTGCAGCGGCACGAGCACGACGATAGTCTTTATGTGGTAAATCTAGAATTTGTTGGTCATTTGTGTATGAGTGAACAGTTGTCATCATTCCACGTTTAATACCGAATTTATCATTAAGTACCTTTGCAAATGGTGCTAAACAGTTTGTAGTACAAGATGCATTCGAGATAACGTGATGGTTAGCTGCATCATAATTTTCATGGTTTACACCCATTACAATTGTGATATCTTCATCTGACGCAGGAGCTGAGATGATTACCTTTTTAGCACCAGCTTCTAAATGTTTAGCTGCATCTGAACGCTTTGTAAAACGACCAGTTGATTCAATAACTACATCAACACCAAGGTCTCCCCAACCTAATAAAGCTGGATCACGTTCTGCTTTAACTAAAATTTCTTTCCCATTTACCACTAGGTTTGTGCCATTAACAGATACTTCAGCATCAAGTTTGCCGTGAACTGTATCATATTTTAATAGATGTGCAAGCATGTTAGCATCGGTTAAATCATTTACAGCCACAACATCAATGTTTGGGTTGTTTAAAGCTGCACGAAATACGATACGACCAATACGACCAAAACCGTTAATACCTACTTTAATTGCCATTTTAAAATTTCCTCCTTTAGTTGACTAAACATTAATAATTTTAAGTATGTGATTCTACCAATTGATTGGCAGCACCTTCATCTGTAATTAAAATGGAATGAGGCGCTTGCTTCATGTATGATTCAATTGCCTTAGCCTTTGAAGCACCACCCGCAACCGCAATAACATGTTCAATTTTGTCTAAATGCTCAAGCTGAATACCAATCGTTTGAACCTTATGAACAACAATACCCTCTTGGTTAAAATAATAACCAAATGCCTCGGCAACTCCATGTGACGCTATGATTTTCTGTACATCCTCTGGAGAGGTTTTTCTACGTTCTGCCATTGTTATAGCATCTCCAATACCATGAACAACAATACTTGAGGACTTAATTAGATCAAGGACATCTTGGATAGAGGGTTCTGCTACAAAAGATTGATAGGCATCAGGACTTACAACATCTGGTACATGTAAAAGTCGGTAATTACCTACTGCCTTCTCTGCCATTTTTGCGCAGATTGTATTTGCTTGATTTTCAACATGTTCACCTAAACCACCACGGGCTGGCACGAAGAGCATATCGCGATTTTTAAAATCGGCAGTCATCATCTCAGCTACAGCAGCAAGGGTTGTTCCACCTGTTACAGCAATGATATTTCTATCTGTTAGGTACTCCTTCATCCTTGTAATAGTAGCTCTTCCCATTTCTTTTTTTACCCAAGGGAAAACATCACTATCTCCTGAAACAACGATAACATCTCTTAGTTTTAATTTTTTCTTCAGTTTTGATTCCAAAACTTTTAAACCAGATACTTCTTTCATCAATTCCTCTAGTTGAAGAAACAAAATCGTTCCTTCTTCTGTTAGACTCATACCGGATGAACCTATATCGATAAGGTCTTGATCTTTCAAAAATTGAACTTCGGCCCGAAGAATTCGTTCAGTAAGTTCAAGACTTGTAGATAAGCTTCTTCTTCCAATAGGTTGCATCAACCGTATGTATTTCAGGATATTGTAACGCTTCTGCATAACTTCAAGTAAATCAGGTAACAATTTACTTTGAATCTCAAGAATTGACTTCACTGAAATTTCCCCTTTTTACCAGACGGGACATTTTATGTCCCTATATGACATATTATGTCCCACTAGTCGTAAAAAAAATCACTGAAGGCTACTTCATCAATGATTTCTATCTTTACAAGTATATTCTATCAGTAGTAAAAACGTTATTCAATAGGCGTTTTATCAAGTAAACGCTTTCTTATTGAATCTTTATCGACAATTCCATAAGTAATCTCTTCACCATCAATTTCAACGACTGGAATCATGATTTGATATTTCTCTAACAGGACATCATCCTGATATATATCAACTTCTTCAATTGTTATAGGAAATTCTTCCCCTAATTTCTCAAGAACTACTTTTGCTTTCATACAAAGAGGACAATCTAGTTTTGAATACATGATGATTTTTGTTTTTTCCAAGTGAAACACATCCTAACATTAATCATATCTTTTTCTTTGTGAAGAGGATAGAATCCCAAGTTGATCACGATATTTTGCAATGGTTCGTCTTGAAACCACTATGTTATGCTCATCTTTTAATATTTCCACAATTTTCTGGTCGGATAATGGTTTCTTTTTATCTTCTTCTGAAACGATTTTTTCAATCATTTCCTTAACCCCTGCTGAAGATGTTTCTTCACCTGAATTGGCTGTTTGGATTGCACTACTAAAAAAAGACTTCATTTCCACTACGCCATAAGGAGTCTGAACATACTTATCACGACATGTACGACTAACAGTTGATTCATGTACATCGATCGCGTCAGCAACTTCCTTCATCGTAAGGGGTCTTAAATAGGTAGTCCCTTTTAAAAAATAATCAGGTTGTCTTTGAATAATTTCATTCATAACATGTAAGATTGTCTGTTTTCGTTGCTCTAGACTTTTTATAATCCATTGACATTGTTGTGCCTTTTCTTTTAAGTACGAACGGGCTTGTGCATCGTTTACTGTTTCCAGCGAGTTATAATACTGGAGATTAAGTGAGACCTTAGGTAACAACTCATCATGTAAGTTAATTTCAATATTCCCATTTTCTACAGTGACAGAAAGATCAGGAGTAATGTAATCTTGTTTCCCGTCATAAAAGGCATTACCCGGACGAGGGTTCAGTGTAACGATAAGATCACTAACCTCCTGGATTGTTTTTAAATCATAAGAAGTTTGCTTCGAAAGCTCTCTCCATGATTTGGAGGCGAATAAGTCAAAATGATTACTAATTATATCTTCAGCAGATCGATGTCTATTAGGAAGTCTTTTAAGTTGAAGCAGTAAAGATTCCTTCACACTTCTAGCTCCAACTCCTGCAGGATCTAAATTTTTTATTAAATTCAATGTATTTTCCACTAACTCTTCAGTTATAGAAAGATTTGCAGCAATTTCATCACTGTCCATTGTTAAATATCCATTATGGTCTAATAAATCAATGATATATTCAGCGATTTTACGCTGATATGGCTCTAGTTTAATTAAAGACACCTGTTCACTTAAGTGTTGATGTAAGGTTTTTTGGTGTAAGTCGACAAAATCTAAGGGATTCATTCTTTCTGCTCTTTTTAATGGTGCTTTCTTCTTACTATATAAATTAGCTTCTGCGCCAGAAATTTCGATTAGTGGGTTTTCAAGGGTCTGCTCCTGTAAAAATTCAGACAGCTCGAGTGAAGAATATTGTAGTAACGTAATAGCTTGTGTTAATTCTTTTGTCATTGTTAACTTTAGTGACTGTTGTTGAAATAACCCTACTCTCATATTCATTCACACCCCTCCTCACTGTATGCCCTTTCAAAAGCCATTTGTATCTTATTTTACATCATCCTCCTTGTATGGTGAATGGCAAATTGTTGGGAATGACTTTTCGTATGTATTTTTTAAAACGAGAGATAGATGCTAATTGTAAGGGGGGATGTAATTATGAGAAAAAATGAAGTTATATACGCTGGTCCATTGACAGGAACACTAGCAGAGGCAAAAGAAAAAGGATTTAGCGAAGAATTCGGTGAGGAATTTGACCCAATCCAGCAAATGTGGCGTGTGAATCCAGTTGATGAAGCAGACTACGATGGTACAATTGGATATAAAGATGCATAACAAAAAACAAAAACCGTCTTACCTCTAAAAAGGTAAAACGGTTATTTTTACGCCCTCGACAGGATTCGAACCCACCCTAAGAGAACCGGAATCTCTTGTGCTATCCACTACACTACGAGGGCATTACAATAAATGTAAACACTGCATTCATCATTATAAGTTAGATTTATTTCCATTGCAAGACATTTTAAAGGGTTAAAAAATCACAATCAAGGGTATCATGGTGATTGTGGTTTTACTTTTTACATATAATTTACTAAGGTCCTTTGAGTACTGTTTTGATTTGTAACTTTATTATTTATATGAGTGGATTGGAGCGGAAGGCACTTGACTCCTGCGGGAGATGAGGAAAGGTCGAGACCCCACAGGCGGCAACGCCGAGGAGGCTCGACTTCCTCCCCGCGGAAAGCAAGTGCCTGAAGCGCAAAGGAACGGGCAAGATACAATTTGCATATTAAAAAGAGGTAATAACTACCCCTCAGTAGAAATAGGATAGTGGTAGCAAGACCTTTCGTTTGACCTTAGTTGACCTTAGTTGTATGATAAACATATACATATTTGAAGAACTAATTAAAGGAGGAACAATTTACATGAACTTAATACCTACAGTCATTGAACAAACAAACCGTGGCGAACGCGCATACGATATCTACTCACGTCTTTTAAAAGACCGTATTATTATGTTAGGTAGCGCAATTGACGATAATGTTGCAAACTCAATCGTTTCTCAATTATTATTCCTAGCTGCAGAAGATCCAGAAAAAGATATCTCACTTTACATCAATAGCCCAGGTGGATCTATCACAGCTGGTATGGCTATTTATGACACAATGCAGTTTATCAAGCCAAAAGTGTCTACAATTTGTATCGGTATGGCAGCTTCTATGGGAGCTTTCCTATTAGCAGCTGGTGAAAAAGGAAAACGTTTTGCACTTCCTAACAGTGAAGTAATGATTCACCAACCACTTGGTGGAGCACAAGGGCAAGCAACTGAAATTGAAATTGCAGCTAAACGTATTCTATTCTTACGTGATAAGCTTAATACAATCCTTTCAGAGCGTACAGGTCAGCCATTAGAAGTGATTGAGCGTGATACAGAGCGCGATAACTTTATGACTGCTGAAAAAGCTCTTGATTATGGACTAATTGATCAAGTGTTAACAAGAAAGCCTGATGAAGGTCCTGCTAGTAAATAAAAGTATAAGATGAGGAAGGTGTCCCTTAGTTTGTAGGGACACCTTTTTTGTGTGGTGATTGGGATTTGGATTTCGACTCGTTCTTTTATTTCTCGCTCAACCTGTCCCAATCACCTCTGGATTCGGACTCGTTCCTGCATTCACTCGCTCAACCTGTACGAATCACCTCTGGATTCAGACTCGTTCCTGTACTCCTTCACTCAACCTGTCCGAATCAGCCTTGAATTCAGACTCGTTCCTGTTCTCCATCACTCAACCTGCCCCAATCAGCCTCGAATTCAGATTCGTTCCTGTACTCCATCACTCAACCTGTCCGAATCAACCAGGGAACAGACTCGTTCTTGCATTTTAGGTGAACAAAAAAAGGCCCCCTCACTTAACCGTGATTGGCCTTTCCTCATTTATCCTTCTTGTTGTACAAATGTTGCTAAAGCTTCTAAAGCTTCTGCTTCATCATTACCATCAGCAGCTAACGTAATTGTAGCTCTAGAGCCGACTGCTAAGCTCATTAGACCCATGATACTTTTCGCATTTACCTTTTTGCCATCTTTCTCTAGGAAAATATCTGAAGAATACTTATTTGCCTCTTGAACGAAAAGGGCAGCTGGACGCGCCTGTAAACCTGTTTTTAATAATACCTCTACTTGTTTTTCAACCATTGTGAATTCCTCCTCTATTTTTTTGTTTTTTAGTTATCTGAAATCGGATGTCCGGCACGTATTTTATCTGCTATTTCGTCAATCTTCCGCAAGCGGTGATTGATTCCTGATTTACTGATTTTTCCTGTTGAAACCATTTCTCCGAGTTCTTTTAAAGTGACATCAGCATAATTAACACGAAGCTCTGCAATTTCACGAAGCTTCTCTGGCAATGCAGTTAGACCAACAGTTGATTCTATGAATCGAATATTTTCAACCTGTCGCAGTGCAGCACCAATCGTTTTATTTAAATTGGCTGTCTCACAGTTTACAAGACGGTTCACGGAATTTCTCATATCGCGAACAATTCTTATATCTTCAAAGCGAAGCAATGCACTATGAGCCCCAATTATATTCAAAAATTCAGTAATTCTTTCTGCTTCTTTAAGATAAGTAATATACCCTTTTTTGCGCTCTAGTGTTTTTGCATTTAAGCCAAAAGAATTCATTAATTCACACAAGGATTCAATATGTTCTTTGTAGAGTGAGAAAATTTCTAGATGATAAGACGATGTTTCTGGGTTATTAACAGAACCGCCTGCTAAAAATGCCCCTCGTAGATAGGAACGTTTACAGCACTTTTTAGCAATGAGCTCCTTTGAAATATCATATAAAAACGAAAAGCCCTCATCGCTGTTAACGATCTTTAAATCTTCTAGAATTTCCTGTGCGCGCTCTACAAGGCGAACGATATAAACATTATTTTTTTTCAGTCTCATCTTTTTACGAACAAGTAGCTCAATTGTTACACTGTATTCTGCTTTTAATAATGTATATATTCTACGGGCAATTGCTGCATTTTCCGTTTGAATATCTAGGACTAGTTTTCTATTCGAAAAGGAGAGTGAGCCATTCATTCGAATTAAAGCAGATAGTTCAGCATGAACACAGCAAGGCTTTAATTGTATATTTGTAAGTTCTTTCTTTGTCTCTGATGCAAATGACACAACATCACCCCCGTGTAGATGGTTAGAAAGTGCATCCGTTTGCACTTTTTATTATAAATGATTTCGTAAATTAATTCCCCTCTAAAACACGGGCTGAATCAACTAATTTATATAAGATTGAAGCTACTTTGGACGTATCATGACGTATCACTTCGTCTTCGTAACTAATAATATTGCCATGGATGATTTCAAGGCCTAGTTCAGAAAGGCGCTGCAGGTCGTAATCAACGGATTGTGCAAGCTCTTTTGCATATTTCGCCTTAATTTTATCAGGAATTCCTTCATCATTCACTAAAATCATATCAAGAAATGATGTATTCATATGTTGATATAAGGCTTTTACATGATCACTTGCTGTGTAATTTAAGGTCTCACCAGCCTGAGTCATCACGTTACATATATAAACCTTTTTTGCTTTAGCTTTTATGACTTCTTCTCCGATTTTTGGCACTAGTAAGTTTGGAAGAATACTTGTATATAGACTACCAGGACCAATAATAATCAAGTCAGCTTCGCGGATCGCTGACAAGGTTTCATTCACTGGTTCAATGTCTTGAGGTGTTAGAAAGACTCGTTTAATTTCCTTACCTGAGTATGGAATTTTTGACTCCCCAGAAACAACTGTTCCATCTTCCATTTCGGCATGTAATATAACACTTCTGTTTGCAGCAGGTAACACTCGTCCTCGTACGTTTAACACCTTGCTCATCTCACTTATAGCATGTACGAAATCACCTGTAATTGTTGTCATTGCTGCTAGAATTAGATTGCCAAGTGAATGCCCAGACAACCCACTTCCATTTTTAAATCGATGCTGAAACAACTCTTCAACTAAGGGTTCTACATCTGACAATGCCGCTATTACATTCCGTATATCCCCAGGTGGAGGAATATCCATCTCATCACGAAGTCTACCAGAGCTGCCACCATCATCCGCAACGGTTACAATCGCAGTAATATCGAGAGGATACTTTTTTAACCCTCTAAGTAAAACGGAAAGCCCTGTTCCCCCACCGATTATGACAATTCTAGGTTGTTTTGCTTTCTTCATAGCTATTCCTTCCTCTTATCAATATCGCGATGAGAGACAATGGTTTTGTATTCATTCGAAAAATATTTACCGAGATATTCAGCAAGTGTTACAGAGCGGTGCTGTCCACCAGTGCAACCTATTGCGATAACTAACTGACTCTTTCCTTCTCGCTTGTAGTAAGGAAGCATAAAGGCCAATAAATCAATTAATTTTTCAGCAAATTTTTGAGTTTCTCCCCATTTTAAAACATAAGATGATACTTCTTCATCAAGTCCTGTTTTCGGTCTAAGTGTATCGATATAGTGAGGATTCGGTAAAAATCTCACATCGAAAACTAGGTCGGCATCAATAGGAATGCCATATTTAAATCCAAATGAAAAGACATTCACCGAGAAAGTCTGAGAAGAATGTGTTGAAAACTGCTTAAGAATTTTCTCACGTAGCTCTCTTGGTTTTAGGTTAGACGTATCATATATTAATTGTGCTCTACCCTTTAACTCCTCAAGAACTTCTCTCTCATTCTCAATTCCTGTTAGTGGTGAACCGTTATTTGCCAACGGGTGAGAGCGACGAGTTTCTTTATAACGACTTACTAAAATAGAGTCTTTTGCATCCAAAAATAGGATCTGTGGGGTAATCCATGATTTTTCAGTGATATCATCTAGTGCTTCAAAAAGACTCTCAAAGAATTCTCTTCCACGCAAGTCCATCACTAATGCTACTTTATTCATTTTACTTCCTGACTCTTTCATAAGCTCTAAAAACTTAGGAAGTAAAGAAGGTGGTAAATTATCTACACAAAAGTAGCCAAGGTCTTCAAAACTTTGAATAGCAACTGTTTTTCCAGCCCCGGACATTCCTGTGATTATCACTAATTGAATATCACTTGTAGAACCTGTACTCATTATTTTACCTCCAATATACAAGATATAGTTAACTAGGATCTAAGCGATAGGCAAGTAGTTCAAAATTGGGGGTATAAGTAAAGGTTCCGTAAATCGTACCACTCCCCTTAATTAAGTAGTCAATGATATGAAAATCACCTGGTGCCATCGGAAGATCGCTCACCTTATCAATTTCATGCCAAGAAACCTTTCCCTCTTCAGATTCATCCACATTTTCCCCATCATATTCTGATGCATAGAAAGTGAACATCATCCATTCGGAAACGATTTCCTCTTGGTCTTTAATAATAAAAGTAAAAATCCCCTTTATTGTAGGATTTTTTAAATATATTCCTGTTTCTTCTCGATATTCTCTTACACACGAATCTTTAACAGATTCTCCTTGCTCCATTTTCCCACCCGGTGCTACCCACCAGCCTCTGCTTGGTTTTTGAAGTAGAAGAACTTTATTGTCTTTCACAAGAACGCAGTTAGTCACCCTTTGCACACATTTCACCCCGAGTCGAACAGCTAGGTGCTGTATATATATGTATTTACCTATCCCGCTGCATGTAAATGAAAGCATTATCATTTATTATACTATTTAAAGTAATGTGTAACAATGAACAAGATATGTATAAAAAATTTTTGTAATGTAATATTCTAAAAGTTTATTACGAATTAGTTTTGTTTAGGTTTCACGTTTCATAGCGTTTTCATGATAAACATGTCCATTGTCCTATTTTTCAGTACTTTTTATATAAAAAAGGGGCACAGGAAAGGGAACCTGTGCCTAACAAGTATCTAATATATAAAAGGGGGTCAATTACTTAACCTCATCATACTAGAAAAATATTTCATGCGTGTTACAACAGAGTTAAATAGTAGTTACTTTTTTATGAAGGACGAGTTTACATTGACACATACCCGTTGAGTTCAGCGGAAGGTACTCGCTTTCCGCGGGCGGTCCGGGGAGCCTCCTCGTCGCTTTGCTCCTGTGGGGTCTCCCCTGCCCCTCACTCCCGCAGGAGTCTCGTACCTTCCGCTGAACTCAACAAGCTTCAAAAAATATAAAGCTTTACTATTGCAAATAAAAAAGTGCCAGGAGCTCCTGACACTTCTTATTATTGACGCTCTTTTAGTTTTTCCATTAGTGATTCGATATAGTGTTGGGCGCTTTGGGCTGCGATGCTTCCGTCGCCTGTTGCGGTTACGATTTGGCGAAGTGTTTTTTCGCGGATGTCTCCTGCTGCAAAAATTCCTTCGACTCTTGTTTCCATTTGGTCGTTTGTCTCGATATAACCGTTTGCATTTGTAATTCCAAGACCTTCGAATGGCTTAGAAAGTGGAACCATTCCAACGTAGATAAAAACACCATCTGCGCTAAATTCTCGTTCTTCTCCAGTTTTAGCATCTGTTAAAATAACGCTACCGACTTTTCCATCTTTATCTTTGATTTCTTTCACTGTTGTATTCCAAATAAAATCAACTTTTTCATTGTCAAATGCTCGTTTTTGAAGAATCTTCTGAGCGCGTAGTTCATCACGACGGTGAACAATTGTTACTTTTGTCGCAAAACGAGTTAGGTAAACACCTTCCTCAACCGCAGAGTCTCCTCCACCAACAACGACTAGTTCTTTTCCTTTAAAGAATGCCCCATCACAAACTGCACAGTAAGAAACACCGCGTCCGCCAAGTTCTTTTTCACCTGGTGCACCTAGCTTTTTATACTCAGCACCTGTTGTGATAATTATAGCGCGTGCTTTATATTGTTTACTTCCAGCAATAACTGTTTTATATTCTTCTCCATCAATAACTTCCTTAATATCTCCGTATGCATATTCAGCACCAAACTTCTTCGCATGCTCAAACATTTTTGTGGAAAGATCAGGACCTAAGATATGATCAAACCCAGGGTAGTTTTCTACTTCCTCTGTATTTGCCATTTGTCCACCAGGTACTCCACGTTCAAGCATTAGGGTAGAAAGATTCGCACGAGATGTATAAACAGCAGCAGTCATACCAGCAGGACCAGCACCTGCAATGATAACATCATAAATTTTTTCTTCAGACATTGTATTGACACTCCTTCAATGCAAATAATAACGTAAATTGTTACTCTCGATTCATACATACAAAATATAGTGTATCCAACTACTATCCTATAAAAACAAGTAATAAAACGCCACAAATTTGCTCACACAAAAGCGTAAGCGCATCGATCAGCCCCGACAAGCAAATGTTCTGTGACAGAAAAAGTCTGCACTTCGACTTTTTATGGTACAGGTTATTTGACCTCGAGGGGCTAGGCGCTGGAGCTGGACGTAGTCATAAAAAATACCCCTTGGTCAGGGGCATTCTATACCTCAAATAAGCTTTGCACGATTTTTACATACTTACTTAAGGTTGATTGAGAGATCTCATATTTTTCACTTATGTGTTTTTTTGTAGTGGGCTGTTGTTGGAGTGTTCTCCACACAAACTCTGAAGCTGCAGCCCATGCCAAGGTATTTGATAATGAATATTCCTCATTCATTAACTGGTCGTAGAGCATGAACCAAGTTAGATATAATTCCTCAAGAAATTCATCTGTACCTTGATTATGTTTAAAAAGGGAGTCTGCTACTTTATATCCATCTTCTATATATACTGGTCCTTTGAAGATTGATTTTTTGTTAAAGGAATGCCAAACAAATTCTGCAAATTCTTTTTCAAGAGTAGAGTACAGCTGATTTTCCTTTAAATCAATACATGAGACCGGGCTATTGGATTTACTTGCAAGAAATAATCCATAAAGACGTTCTTCAATAAAGTCACCCTGTAACCATTTATCGTGTGGATGACTGATGGTTAGTAAAGAATTTGGTCGGTCCCCAGACCAAGGCTCTGTTCCTTTTTTATCAGGATTATCCTCAATTACTCGCTTCCATGCATTTTCAGCGATTGAGATGTTCCCTGTAAAGTATGCAGAATAAGCAAGCCAATAATAAAACGTTTCGTCACCATCAAATCCTTGTCTTTGCAGCGTTCTTAACCATTTAAAAGCCAAATCATAACGGCCAATCAGACCAAAGGTTGCACCTAATTTATAACGATGTTCAACTAAGATTGGATAGATACACTCAAGTTTTTTCGTAAGCTCTTTTACCTTCCTGTTTTTTCTTTGATAGTAAAGGAAGACAAGCATATTACAAAGTGCGTGAAGATTTCCTGGATTTTTAGCCAACACTTCCTCTAGCAAGCGCGATGCAGTAGCGATTTCTCCGGTATAAAAATGCGCTAGTGCCAGGTTATTATATGCTGACCAGAATTCAGGATATTCTTGTGTGATTTCATTTAATAGCTCAATCGCCTCCTGGAGATTACCTGTCTCCAAAAGTTCACGAGCTTGCTCTTGTTTTAAAATCAATTCATCTTCTACTTCGAAATCTATATCGTCATCTGCTGATTCAATGGATAGTAAGTCTAGCAGGTCTTCTGTATCTTCGACAAATTCACCATCTGGATCGTGTTTCAAGTACATTGTTGCATATTTGTTTGATTCTTGAAACAAGCCTAAATGGGCATAGTTATTCGCCATAAAGTACATACACTCTGTCATATCACTATCAATCTCATTAAGTATGGTTGCATGTAGTTTATTAGATTGTTGATAATTTCCAAGGTCCGTAAGTACAACTGCTAATTGGCATAGAAACATGGGGTCTCTAGGCTCTAACTGAATGGCTCTTTGTAAGTATTTTCTGGCACTGTTTAGGTCGCGTTTGCGATACGCTTTAAGGCCTTTATTAAAATAATACTCACCAGTTTGCACAAACGGTAATATTAGGGCAGTCTGTTGAACTTCAGTATATGTGCGTTTTCCCATTTGTTCCTCCAGTTTCTATAATCTCACCGAAGGTAGTATAACACATAGCTAAGGCGATACATAGTAGTAGATTGGAATTGGTGGTTAGTTTTCTAAAAAGATAAATTGGTAGTTTACACTTTATGTTGAATTCAGTAGGATGAAATAGGGTGATAGAATAATGAAGAAAATAGGAATTGGATTTCTCATCTTACTAGGTCTCGGTTTCTTTGCAGTACAGTATGTATGGAAAGAAACTTCTGTCAAAATAATGGATACAGCGCTTGCTCAAACAAAAACCTTACCCGAAATGAAGGAGTTATTGAATGACCCAAGTATACAGGCGCTCCTTAAAGACGAAAAACTTCTTGAAGAAAGCAACCTTCCCTTCACAACTAAAGAAGAAGCCATTAAGGTTGTAACAGGCGCTTTTTCCGCACGTGAAATTGCAAGTATCACCACGATTGTTGCTAATGGTGTCACTGAAGAAGAGAAAGTTGAATTAAAAGAAATGGTCCTGAATAGATTAACACCAGAAGAACTTAACGCACTGATGATACTAGCACTAAAAGAACAACAAAAAGAGCAATAGCTAAGTTATAATAAAATAATAGCAGACTAAATCAAAATGATTTGGTCTGCTATTTTAGATTACTAACTTATTAGCGCCTCTTCTGCAAAGCATCAAGCACTTCATCAAGCGGTAACTTTTGTTCACGAAGTAAGACTAATAGGTGGTAAAGTAGGTCAGCTACTTCCCATTTTAGTTCTTCGGGGTCGCGATTTTTGGCTGCAATAATTACTTCTCCACTTTCCTCGCCGACCTTTTTCAGTATTTTGTCTACGCCTTTTTCAAATAAGTAAGTCGTATAAGAACCCTCTGGCATTTCTGCTTCTCGTGTTGCAATTAGTGCTTCAAGTTCGTTGATGATGGCAAAGCGTTCACTTTCCTTTTGGATTGTCTCCAGCTCTAGTAAGCTATCACTGAAACACGTGTAATTTCCTTTATGACAAGCTGGACCAGCAGGCGTCACCAATACTAAGATTGCATCTTGATCACAATCATAGCGAAGGTCTAAAATTTGTTGCGTGTTGCCTGAGGTTGCACCTTTATGCCAAAGCTCTTGTCTTGAACGGCTATAAAACCACGTTTCTTTTGTTTCAATTGATTTTTTCAACGATTCTTCATTCATATAAGCAAGGGTAAGGACCTCTTTACTGTTCGCATCTTGAACGATTGCTGGAACGAGACCTTTTTCATCAAATTTTATAGAAGCTGTATTCATCTCACAATCATTCCCTTCTCTTTTAAATAGTCCTTTACTTCCTTAACGGATGTTTCTTTATAGTGGAATATACTTGCCGCTAATGCTGCATCTGCTTTCCCTTCCGTAAATGCATCGAAAAAGTGCTCCTTGTTTCCAGCTCCACCTGAAGCAATAACAGGAACCGTAACAGCAGAACTTACTGCTGAAGTTAACGGTAAGTTGAAACCATTTTTTTCTCCATCACTATCCATGCTCGTTAATAAAATTTCACCTGCACCACGTTTAACAGCTTCCTTCGCCCATGCCACAACTTCCCACTCTGTTGCATTCCGACCACCATGTGTATAAACGCGCCACGAACCAAGTGATTCATCGTATTTTGCATCGATTGCAACAACGATACATTGTGAGCCAAAAAAGCGAGAGCCTTCGTTAATCAAGTCGGGATTGAGTAACGCAGCAGTATTTAGGGACACTTTATCCGCACCAGCGCGCAGAATTCGTTTCATATCTTCAAGTGAGTTAATTCCCCCACCTACTGTAAATGGAATCGCTAATTGTGCTGCAACCTGTTCAATGACCTCTACCATTGTTTTACGTCCTTCATGTGAGGCAGATATATCTAGGAATACAAGCTCATCTGCTCTTTCTTCATCATAAAACTTTGCAAGTTCAACCGGATCTCCAGCATCACGAAGTCCAACAAATTGAACCCCTTTTACCACTCTACCGTCTTTCACATCTAAACACGGGATAATTCGTTTTGTAATCATACAGATGACACCTCACGGATAGCCTCGCTTACTGTGAACATGTTCGTATACAGTGCTTTACCTACAATCGCTCCACCAACACCTGATTGTGCGAATTTAGACAGCTGCACTAAGTCAGCAAGTGAACTTACTCCTCCTGAAGCAATCACTTCTTTACCAGTCGCTTCAGCCATTGTCACAACAGCATCAATGTTTGGTCCTGAAAGCATTCCATCTGTAGCGATATCTGTAAAAATAAACGTCTCCGCACCCGCTTGAGCTAGTTCTATCCCTAAGTCTGTTGCCTTAATCGAAGAGGTATTTAACCAACCTTCTGTTGCTACATAGCCATCTTTTGCATCAATTCCGATAGCAATTTTAGCTCCGTATCTCTTTAACATTTCTTTTACAAAGTCAGGATTTGAAATCGCAGCACTTCCTAAAATAACGCGGTCTACCCCGTTTTCTATGTAATAAGCCACATCCTCAAGCGTACGAATTCCGCCACCGATTTGTACCTTAACATTCAGTTTTTTAGCTACCTCAAGTACATATTGATCATTAACACGTTGCCCTTGTTTAGCACCATCAAGGTCAACCATATGTATCCATTCAGCTCCATCACTTGCAAATAGTTGTGCCATTTCAAAAGGTGAGTCACCATAAACAGTCTCTTGATTATAGTCTCCTTGAATTAACCGAACACATTTGCCACCTCTCATATCGATGGCTGGATAAATTGAAAATGAACTCATACTGTTTCCCTCTCTTCAACAATTGCTGCAAAATTCTTTAATATCGATAAGCCGATTTCACTTGATTTTTCCGGGTGAAATTGTGTTCCAAACACATTTCCTTTTCCCACTACGGCCGGAACCTCAACATCATATGAACTACTAGCTAAAATAACATCGTTGTCTTCTGTTTTTACATAATAAGAATGAACAAAGTATACATGTCCTTGTTCAACACCCTCTAATAGAGGTGAATCATTTTTAAATAAAAGTTGATTCCAGCCCATATGTGGAACCTTGTATGCTTCTCCGTTTTCAGTCACTCCAGGAATTCGAATCACTTGCCCTGGTAGCAAAGAAAGACCTTTCGTTAAACCATTCTCTTCACTTTCTTCAAAAAGCAATTGCATTCCAAGACATATGCCAAGCAGTGGTTTACCTTCATTAACATAGTCTTGTATAAACGATGCTAAGCCAGTATTTTTTAAAATCTCCATCGCATCTTTAAACGAACCAACCCCCGGTAAAATGAGGCCCTTCATTTGTTTTAAAACGCTAGGATCTTCTGAAATCACGTACTCATAATTCATTCGCTCCAGTGCTTTGCTAACACTGAACAAATTCCCCATTCCATAATCAATAATTCCTAGCATTCTATAACAATCCCTTCGTTGATGGGACCCCCTTAATTCGTGGGTCAACCGTCGTTGCTTCATCTAATGCACGACCTAATGCTTTAAACACTGCCTCAATCATGTGATGCGTGTTGTGACCATAGTGAACAATTACATGCAAGTTCATTCTCGCTTCAAGAGCAAGCTTCCATAGGAACTCATGAACAAGCTCTGTATCGAATGTACCAACCTGTTTACTTGGGAATTCGGCTCTAAACTCGAGGTGTGGACGGTTACTTAAATCAATCACAACTTGAGCCAGTGTCTCATCCATTGGAACAAATGCATTGCCGTAACGTTTAATACCCTTTTTGTCACCTAAAGCTTCTCTTAACGCTTGACCGATACAAATTCCAATATCTTCAGTTGTATGGTGACCATCAACCTCGATATCACCATCTGCATTTACGATTAAATCAAACTGTCCATGCTTCGCAAAAAGATCAAGCATATGACTTAAAAACGGAACACCTGTCTCTAACTCAGTTCTTCCCTCTCCATCAATTGAAAATCCTAATTCTATATCTGTTTCATTTGTTTTACGTTGAATTGTTGCTTGACGTGACATGAACATTCCTCCATTTGGGTTTTTCGACAAGTGCCACGCACTTGTCGATTGCTTTGGACTATAAAGTGCGTTTCGACAAATGCGTGGCACTTGTCGAATTACTTCTTCAAACGCTCTTCAACTGCTCGTGCATGTGCTTCTAAGCCTTCTAATCGTGCAAAGGCTGCAATTTTAGCTCCGTTTTGTTTAAGGGCTTTTTCACTATATGAAATGATACTCGATTTTTTCACAAAATCATCTACGTTTAATGGACTTGAGAATCGGGCTGTTCCGTTTGTTGGAAGCACATGATTTGGACCAGCAAAGTAATCTCCAACCGGCTCAGAGCTAAATCTCCCAACGAATATAGCTCCTGCATGTTTAATTTTACCGATTTGCTCCATTGCATCTTCAGTGATAATTTCTAAGTGCTCTGGGGCCAATTCATTAACGACTTTAATCGCCTCATCAAGAGTTGAAGTGACATAGATGGCACCATAATCACGTATTGAAGCCTCTGCAATCTCTCTTTTTGGAAGCGTTGAGAGCTGTTTTTCTACTTCTAATGCTACTTGTTCAGCAAGCTCAGATGAAGGTGTAACAAGAATACTAGACGCACGTTCATCATGCTCTGCTTGAGACAATAGGTCTGCAGCCACCTCATTTGGTAGAGCGGTTTCATCTGCCAAAACAACAATCTCACTTGGCCCAGCGATCATATCAATGTCTACATCTCCAAACACCTCGCGTTTAGCTAATGCAACGTAGATATTTCCGGGTCCAATGATTTTATCAACAGGTAAAACGGACTCTGTTCCATAAGCAAGTGCTGCCACAGCCTGAGCTCCGCCAACCTTATAGATTTCTTTTACACCTAATTCACTAGCCGCAACTAAAACGGCTGCAGGAAGATGTCCATCCTTACCAACTGGTGAGGTCATTACGATTCGTTCAACACCAGCTACCTGTGCAGGAATGACATTCATCAGAACTGATGATGGATATGCTGCCTTTCCACCAGGGACGTACACACCTACTGCGTCAATTGGCGTTATTTTTTGGCCAAGAATCGTTCCGTCTTCCTTCATCGTCACCCATGATTCCCTGACTTGACGTGAATGGAAATCACGGATATTCTCTGCTGCTTCACGGATGATATTTATCGTTTCTGAGTTAACCTGTTTAAAGGCCAATGCTACCTCTTCCTCTGTTACCCTAAGAGAAGATAAAGCAACTCCATCAAATTTTTCTGTATAGTTTAACAGTGCTGTATCGCCGTTCTTTTTAACATCCTCAATGATGGAAAGAACAGTCTGTCTCTGTTCTTCTGTACCGTTTTCCAAGGAACGTTTTAAAGAAACCGAAGATGTTACATACTGAATTCTCATATTCTCCAATCCCTTCTGTAAAAGACTACTAGAGTCCATCTACCACATTGGACAATCTTTCAACTAGATCGTCTATTCGTTGATCTTTTAAACGATAGCTTACTGGATTGACTATGATTCGAGACGTTATGTCTGTAATTCTCTCTAACTCTACAAGGCCATTTTCCTTAAGTGTACGTCCCGTTGACACGATGTCTACGATTCGATCAGCCAGGCCAATTAATGGCGCTAACTCTATTGAACCATTCAACTTAATAATTTCCACCTGCTCACCTTGTTCTCGAAAATAACTAGAAGCAACGTTCGGATATTTTGTTGCTACTTTCGGTGCAACTCCTTGTACTTTCGCACCAGGAATACCCGCGACAGCAAGATAGCAATGGCTAATTTTCAAATCAAGTACCTCATAAACATCACGCTCTTCTTCGAGCATAACATCTTTTCCAGCGATTCCCAGGTCTGCTACACCATGCTCAACATATGTAGTCACATCCATCGGCTTTGCCAGGATAAAACGAATCTTTTCTTCTGGAACATCAATAATTAGTTTACGTGAATCTTCGAATTCAGGTGGAAGTTGATACCCCGCTTTACGTAATAACTCAGCAGCCTCTTCAAATATTCTACCTTTTGGCATTGCAATTGTTAAAAGGTCTCCCATTACTTTGCCTCCGTCTTTGACTTATTACCAATAAAATACGTCACTTCAGAAAATGAACTTGTGCAAGCATCGATATCTTTTACTCCTGAGATATCCTGTAATACCACGCGTTCACCTTGCTCTCTTTTTTCTTCAGCATAACGAATTGCTTCTTTTCGATTTTCCGGGCTAAAAATAACACATTGAATGTTGTTAGGCTTTTCATCTAGATCTAGTGCTTCAATCAGACGATCAATGTGTATACCAAAACCGGTTGCCGACTCCGGACGATTAAACTTATTAAACAGTTGATCATAGCGACCACCATTTCCTAATAGAAATCCAACCTTTGGTCCGTACACTTCAAATAAAATACCTGTGTAATAGCTCATGTGACTTACTAAGTTAAAGTCTATTTTAATATAGTCAGCAACACCATAGGCTTCTAAACTTTGCCAGAGTTGCTCAAGTTCATCAACCATCTCTCGACCAGTAGTACTTTCTACAAGCTCTCTTGCCGCAGAGATTTTCGTCATATCTCCTCTTAACTTGAGAAGTTCCAGCAGACGTTGTTTATCAATAGATGATAGAGAAAGACTTTTCACATGCTCGCGATAGCCTACATAATTTTTTTCATAAAGATAACGTCTCAGAACATTGGCTCTATCTTCATTCCCAACTATCTCTAAAAATAAGGTATTCACGTATCCGATATGACCGATGGCAACTGTGAAGTGTTCTAACCCTGATTTTTTCAGAGAGGAAATCATTAAAGCAATTGCCTCAGCATCCGCACTGATGGTCCCATCCCCTATACACTCTACGCCAATTTGTTCAAATTCAGCTGGTCTTCCGCCTTCCCGCTGCTGTGCACGAAAGACATTGGCAGCATAGGCTAGTCTTAGTGGATAACCTTCTTTATATAGCTTAGATGCAGCAACCCTCGCAATCGGCGCAGTCATATCTGGTCTTAATACCAAAGAATGTCCTTGTTGATCAAGCAGTTTAAATAATTGTTGATCTAAAATTGCTGATGCATTCCCAATCGTTTCATAGTATTCAAGTGTTGGGGTTTCAATAAATTGATAGCCCCATTTTTCAATTTCATCAGACATTCTATTTCGAACCAGCTTTTTTGTTTCAAATAGAGCTGGTAGTGTATCACGCATTCCGAGTGGCTTTTCAAACATGAATAACTTAGACACATTCACACTTCCTTTTTTGTGCTAGATTTATATGTTAGCCAGTTTGGCCATTGTAAGAACATTATAAAATACTTTAGTTCGCTAATATGCTAATAAGATAAAGTTATTTTAAAGTTTACACTGCTATTGTAGGTTCGTCAACCAAAAATGAAGTATTTTAGCTCTTAGATCGAATCGCAGAAGATATTGACCGAAATGCTTTGTTATTTTTAACTAGTTCTACATTTAGTCAAGATTTAGTCACAATATATTAATATAACTTTATTTTGAAAACGCTTTCTTTGTTGCTAATTCTGATTTCCTGTAGTTCAGCTATTTATTGAGAAAAAACGTTCAATCTTTGTTCATTATTTTCACAATTTATTATACAAAATCATGATATTCTTAACTCGAGAACAGAATAGAGGTGATAAACATGATGCTATGTGAATGGAAGAACTTTTCTTCAGACACAGAATCTTATACACTAGAAAGCTTCGAAGATCTAATTGGTGATGAGTTTGAATCTATGATGTTTAAAGATGATGAAACGATACCAGCTTTTATTTGGACTGTGAACTATGTAGTCATTGTTAAAAGGTGTTCAAAGCTTTATACAGATATTTCCTTTGAAAAAATCCCAAGAAACCCAGTATGTGAATAATTTTTTTATAGAAACTTGTGAAATACTTCACAAACTAAAACTTTTGTTATCAAACGGAGGTCTATAACATGGTAGTAGAAGAAAAAGTATTAACTGAAAACCAATCTGTATCTAAAACGATCGACAAATTAGTTGAAAATGGTTTAAAAGCATTAAAAGAATTTAGTGGTTTTACCCAAGAAATGATCGATGACGTTGTAAAGCAAATGGCTCTAGCTGGTCTTGATCAACATATGCCACTTGCAAAATTAGCCGTGGAAGAGACAAAGCGCGGGGTTTATGAAGATAAAATCATAAAAAACATGTTTGCAACTGAGTATGTGTACCACAATATTAAATACAATAAAACAGTTGGAATTATCAATGAAAATGAGCATGAAGGTATGTATGAGATTGCTGAGCCGGTTGGGGTCATTGCGGGGGTTACTCCTGTTACTAACCCAACTTCAACTACCATGTTTAAAGCACTTATTTCCATTAAAACACGAAATCCGATTATCTTTGCATTCCACCCTTCTGCTCAAAAATCAAGTAGTGAAGCAGCAAGAGTTCTTCGTGATGCAGCTATTATGGCAGGTGCTCCAGAAAACTGTATTCAATGGATTGAACAGCCATCACTAGAAGCAACGCGTTTGTTAATGAACCATACAAATATCTCATTAATATTAGCAACTGGTGGATCTGGTATGGTTAAATCTGCTTATAGCTCTGGGAAACCTGCATTAGGCGTAGGACCGGGTAACGTCCCTTGCTATATTGAAAAATCAGCAAACATTAAACGCTCGGTTAACGATTTAATTTTATCAAAAACGTTTGATAACGGTATGATTTGTGCATCTGAACAAGCCGTAATAATAGATAAAGAGATTTATTCAGAAGTAAAAAAAGAAATGACGGCTAACAACTGCTATTTCCTTAATGAAAAAGAACGCACAAAAGTTGAGAAACTAGTCATCAACGAAAAATCTTGTGCCGTTAATGCTGATATAGTAGGAATGCCAGCATATGAGATTGCCAGAATGGCTGGTGTTTCAGTACCTGAAGAGACTAAGATTCTAGTCGCAGAGCTTCTAGGAGTCGGACCTGAGTATCCACTTTCTCGTGAAAAATTAAGTCCAGTATTAGCTTGCTATAAAGTAAATAGTGTAGAAGAAGGCTTAACAAGAGCTGAAGAAATGCTTGAGTTCGGCGGACTAGGACACTCTGCTGTTATTCATACAACAAATCAAGATGTAATGAACGCATTTGGGATTCGAATGAAGGCAGGACGTATTATCGTAAACGCTCCATCTTCTCAAGGTGCTATTGGGGATATATATAATGCGTATATGCCATCACTTACTCTTGGATGTGGTACTTTTGGTGGAAATTCTATCTCAACTAACGTAGGAGCCATTCACTTAGTTAACATTAAAAAGATGGCGAAAAGGAATGTGAATATGCAGTGGTTTAAAGTTCCACCTAAAATTTATTTTGAAAAAAATTCAACTCAGTATCTAGCAAAAATGCCTAACATCTCAAAAGCCCTTATAGTAACGGATGAGGGAATGGTCAAGCTCGGGTATGTAGATAAAGTTCTATACTATTTGAGAAAACGACCAGACTATGTACACTGTGAGATATTCTCTGATGTAGAGCCTGACCCTTCTATTGAAACAGTGATGAAGGGTGCAGAGATGATGGCTAGCTTCCAACCAGATGTAATCATTGCTCTTGGTGGAGGTTCTGCAATGGATGCAGCAAAAGGAATGTGGTTATTTTATGAACATCCAGAGACAGAGTTCAATGGTTTAAAGCAAAAGTTTTTAGATATCCGAAAACGAATTGTTAAATATCCGAAGCTTGGTGGTAAAGCACAATTCGTAGCCATTCCAACTACGTCAGGAACTGGCTCTGAAGTAACTTCCTTCTCTGTTATTACAGATAAAAAAGCCAATATTAAGTATCCATTAGCTGATTACGAGTTAACACCAGACGTTGCTATTATAGACCCACAGTTCGTTATGACTGTACCAAAACATGTAACAGCTGACACCGGAATGGATGTATTGACTCATGCCATTGAAGCTTATGTATCCGTGATGGCAAATGATTATACTGACGGATTAGCTATTAAAGCAATTCAACTTGTGTTTGACTATTTACCAACTGCTTATCGCAATGGCAGTGATGAGCTTGCACGTGAGAAAATGCATAATGCTTCTACTATCGCTGGAATGGCTTTTGCCAATGCATTTCTAGGCATTAACCACAGTTTAGCACATAAGTTAGGAGCTGAATTCCACATCGCTCATGGACGCTCAAATACAATCTTAATGCCACATGTTATTCGCTATAATGCAACAAAACCGAAGAAGTTTACTGCGTTCCCGAAATACGAGAACTTTATTGCAGACCAACGTTATGCAGAAATTGCAAAAGCACTTGGTTTACCAGCTCGCACAACTGAAGAAGGTGTTGAGAGCTTAATTCAAGCGGTGGTTAAACTAGCAAAAGAGCTTGAAATACCAATGAGTATTGAAGCAAACGGTGTAGACAAGGCAACTTTCGAAAGCAGAGTAGATTTCCTAGCTGAACGTGCATTTGAAGATCAATGTACTACAGCAAATCCGAAACTGCCTCTAGTTTCAGAACTTGCCAACATCTATCGCTCTGCCTTCAAAGGTGTATAAGAGTATCCCACCTAGCCCAGTCCTTCCCCCAGGCCTGGGTTTTTGTGTGTTTTATAGTTTACCATCATAAGCAAATACCTGTGAAAACAAAAAAATCCACAACCAGTTCTATAACTGATTGTAGATTTCGTCATTACTCATTCGTTTTTCCATTTCTTCTTTCGTATAAATAACACGCATTGGGTTTCCACCAACAAATGCTCCTTCAGGTACATCTTTATGTACGAGGGTACCTGCTGAAACGATTGCTCGGTCTCCAATCGTAATTCCTGGTAATATCGTAGAATTAGCTCCGATCATTACTTCGTCACCAATTACAACGTTTCCAAGACGATATTCTTTGATTAAATACTCGTGAGCTAGAATCGTCGTATTGTAACCAATGACAGTATTCCTACCAACGCTAATTTTTTCTGGAAACATGATATCCAACATAACCATTAGCGCGAATGAAGTTTGGTCACCAACCTTCATTTTTAAAAAGGTACGATATAACCAGTTTTTAAATGATAATACGGGTGTATACCTTGCCAACTGAATGACAATAAAATTTTTCATTACTTTTGAAAAAGGGACTGTCTTATAAATGTGCCAAAGTGAATTTCCACCTGACACAGGATATCTTGTCGTATTTCTCAACTTATTCAGCTCCAATAATTTTAAACAAATCTCCCATATGCTGTAGCATATAATCAGGTTTAAATGACGCTAAATATTCCTCACCCTTAGCCGTCCATACAACTCCCGCTGTCATCGTACCAGCGTTTTTACCCGCTAACACATCGTGATGGTTATCTCCAACCATGATTGCTGTTTCTGGAGTTGAATCTAGTTGTTTTAAAGCTAATAGAACAGGCTCAGGGTCCGGCTTTGCATGTTTAACGTCATCTAGTGTAACAACTACATCAAAAAATTGGTCTAACTTAGTTAGTTTAAGACCCATGTCTACTACATTTCGAACCTTTGTTGTTACGACACCTAGCTTATATCCTTTTTCATGAAGGGTTTGAATCGTTTCAAACACTCCCTCAAATTCAGTAACTAGCTCATCATGTTTTCCGATATTATAAGCACGGTACGTTGCAATCATCTCTTCGTATCGGTCTTTATCCACTGAAGTAAATGTTTCAGTCAAGGTTGGACCCATATATTTTAGTACATCTTCACGTTTATATTGACCAGGATAATAGGTTTCAAATGTGTGTAGAAATGAAGAAATAATCAGTTCATTTGTATCAATTAATGTTCCATCTAAATCAAAAAGAAGAGTATCAATTTTCATAGGTAGCTTCCTTTCTACTTGTATGTTCTACTCTGTTCCAAATATAGGCAACAGTAATTGTTAGCAAAATTGCAACAACTAAACGAATAATTAATAATGGCAAAACAGGAATGCCAAGTGGGATAAAGATTAAGGTGTCTTCTACCACAGCATGGCACGCCACAAGGAAAATAAAAGCAAGTGTAACATCCCTCTTACTTACATTATCCTCTTTAACGGCTTGTATCATTACACCTGCTCCGTACGCTAATCCAAAAAATAATCCAGCAGCTAGTGTAGTTGAGGTATTTTCCTTCATTCCGAGTAATTTAGTCACCGGAGACATCCATTTTGAAAAGACAGCTAACCACTGTAGATCCTTCATCACTTGGATCGCCACCATTAGTGGGATAACAATTATAGCCAATTGAAAGACTCCGATTGAGGCTTTTTCTAAGCCTTCAACTAAAATATTGAACCATCCTGTAACCACTTCATCTGAGCGAGTGATAAATCCATATTGAGCTAACTCGCCACCACCTTGCCAGGTAAGATTAATAATGAATGCCGAAAAAAAGGCTAGGCCTAGACGAACGGCCACAACTACCCATACTTTAATCCCAACCTTAGCAGCAACTGTTGACTCAATAATCAGGTTATGTGAGAAGGAAAGCATAACTGCTAGAATAAATACTTCTTTCACCGTTAAATCTAGTGTTAAGATTGCCCCTATCGCAGCATACAAATTCAAAAAATTACCGATAACAAAAGGAATGGCTGCTTCACCTGATAGTCCAAACCAACCCATAATAGGAGTAATCAAATTGATAATCCACCCTAAAACCGGTGTATATTGTAACAAGGTGACAATCAGCGTAACAGGAAAAATAACTTTACCTAGTGTCCAGGTTGTTTTTAAACCTACGACAAATCCCCTCTTAAGTGTATCAACCAATGTGACTCTCTCCCCTATTTTTCTAGCTGTCTAAATATCTCTGTTTCGAATAACCCTTCATTCTTCTATAAACAATCGTTACAATGGCTAAAGCAATTAGAACAAGTGAGATGACTTGCGCAATTCGAAGTGTTTCCGTAAGCATTAAACTATCTGTACGTAAGCCTTCAATGTAAAAACGTCCAATCGAATACCAAATAACATAAGTTAAGAAGGACTCACCACGGCGAAGATTCACTTTACGAAGAAGAATTAAAATAATAACCCCTGCAAAATTCCAAAGCGATTCATATAAGAATGTCGGAATATAATACGTTCCATTTATAAACATTTGATCCATTATAAAATCTGGTAGCAAGTTGTAATAGGTTTGTATTTGATCTTCAGGAATTGGTCCACCATGAGCTTCTTGGTTCATGAAATTTCCCCAACGTCCTATTGCTTGCCCTAAGAGTATGCTCGGTGCAGCAATGTCTGCAAGCTTCCAAAAGGAGATTTTTTTTATTCTTGCAAATACGTATCCAGTAACGATGGCTCCTATTAATCCACCATGAATCGCTAGGCCACCTTCCCAAATTTTAATAATATCCCCAGGATTTTGAGAGTAATAATCCCATTTAAAAATCACATAGTATGCTCTTGCACAGATAATCGCAATTGGAATCGCAAATAAAACTAAGTCTACAAATGTATCTTTATGTAACCCTCTTCGTTCTGATTCTCTAACAACTAAAAGTAATGCAAGCATTGCTCCTAGACCAATAATTAATCCGTACCAGTGAATTGCCAATGGGCCTAATTCTAAAAACACTGGATTCAACGGTTGAATATCTCTTTCCATCCCCTAGTCTCCCTTCAACTTCTATATATTTTACATATCCTCATGATCATTATCTTCAATGACATCTGTCAAACGATTTGAAAATTGCTCAGCTGCATTCACACCCATGCGTTTTAACCGAATATTCATCGCTGCAACTTCAATAATAACAGCTAAGTTTCGTCCAGGTCGAACAGGAACGGTTAGCTTCGTAACATCTGTATCAATTATTTTCATTGTTTCTTCTTCAAGACCTAAACGATCGTATTGCTTGTTTTGATCCCAAAGCTCTAGATTAATTACAAGTGTGATGCGCTTAAAATTCCTCACAGCGCCAGCACCAAAAAGGGTCATAACATTGATAATTCCCAAGCCTCGGATCTCTAGTAAATGTTTAATCAAATCTGGTGCAGTACCTACTAAAGTATCCTGGTCTTCCTGACGAATCTCAACACAATCATCTGCAATCAAACGATGGCCACGTTTGACAAGCTCTAGTGCTGTTTCACTTTTACCAACACCACTTTTACCGGTAATTAATACGCCTACTCCGTAAATATCAACAAGTACTCCGTGAACTGCAGTTGTTGGTGCTAATTTACTTTCTAAATAGTTGGTAACCCTACTCGAAAGTCTCGTTGTTTTCATTTCCGTTCTTATAACTGGAACCGACTCTCTCTCAGAAGCATCTATTAATTCCTGAGGAATCTCCATACCTCTAGAAACTAAAATTCCTGGGGTGATATCAGTACAAAGCTTTTCCATCCGAATCGCCTTTTCTTCTGAACTTAAACGTTCAAAAAAAGTAAGCTCGGTTTTTCCTAGTATTTGAATTCGTTCAGCTGGATAATAAGTAAAATAGCCTGCCATTTCTAGTCCGGGTCTAGAAATATCACTTGTCGTAATAGGGCGATTAATTCCTTCCTCCCCACTGACTAACTCCAAATTGAACTTTTCTATTAAATCCTTTGTACGAACTTTAGGCAATTTTATAACCCCTTTCAAAGGTAAATATTAGTTTCATTTTAGCACTTTTTTCAAATAACAAAAAATAAATAGGAAAATAATTTTCAGGTCGTCTCCCTCTGCTATAGAATGTCGAAATTTTTTTAAAAAAAATGTAAAATTAATGTAACATTATTCCAGCTTATGTCGACTATCATTTTGAGAAGAATTGTGCAATCTGGAGGATATAAAAATGGTAGTGAGTCGGAATTTACTATATATATTGATCATAATTATAACTCTATTAACGGCTTGTAGCTTTTATCATACTGAGTTATCAAATGGGAACGTAGGTGTAGTAAAAGAGGAAGAAGCAAATAGTATTGATGATGAGGTTATTCTTCTTTATGAGCAAGATATTGTCTATTTAATGGATGGACTAGAGAATTCAGAAACTGGCTTTTTGAATAGCAGCATAAATCAGCCATATTCCATCTATCTATTTAAAGACTTTCAGTTAGAGGCCGTGACACCACATAAAGATGTACTAATACATAAGGAAAATCGAGATATACATATGGAAATTGAGTTAATGCCAGAGAATATTAATTTTTTTCAGCTTGAATATGACACATATAAAATGTTAAACAACATTGTAAGTAAAACGGTTCATCGCAAGGTATGGGATCAGCCAGATCCGTTATTAAAGGGAGCGGTTATGTTGCATGCAGGAAATGAAGAAAAGTCTGTACAAGTCATTTTAATAAAAGATAGAGCTCATTTTCCTAACATGAAATTAACCATTCATACAGAGGAAGAGATAGCAATTAACAGACTGTTAGCTATGGCTAAAACAATCGTTAAGACGAAAATGGGCAGATAACAATAAAGAGGATTAGCCTACATTGGCTAATCCTTTATTTAGTTACACTCACTAATTATGTCAGCAACTTGAACTCTATTTCGTCCTTTTCTTTTTGCCTCATACAATGCAGTATCAGTTAACTCGACAAACTTATCGTGAGTCAAGCCCCTGGTGATAGGGTAGTAGGTAGATACACCAACACTGATTGTTACATATGGAGCGACACTTGATTTCTCATTAGGAATTTTCAGAGCTTCGATATTTCTTCTAAGTTCCTCTGCGATTACTCTTCCACCACTTTGATCTGTATCCGGGAGTATGACGGCGAACTCCTCACCACCGTATCTAGCAACAAGGTCTCCTGTACGAGTGGCTGTTGCCTCTAGCACCATTGCTACCTGTTTTAAACATTCGTCTCCTTGTTGGTGTCCATATGTATCATTGAATCTTTTAAAATAGTCTATGTCTAACAAAACCATAGAAAGTGGACTCTTAGATCGTCTAGACCGCTTCCATTCATATTTCAACTTTTCATTAAAGGCCCGCCTGTTTGCTATTCCAGTTAATCCGTCCAAATTAGTTAGTTTACTTAATGTTTCGTTGACTTCAACAAGTTCCTTTTCTATCTTTTTCAATTCAGTAATGTCCGAGAAAACAGCTACATAGTTTTCTATCTTCCCACTATCATCTCTAATGGCAGTAATATTTAACCATTCTGGATACGGAACACCAAGTTTATTTTTATTCCATATTTCACCTTGCCAATAACCTTTCGTAATCAAACTGGTCCAAAGGTGACGGTAGAAAGATGCCTTATGTAAACCAGACTTAAGAATACGAGGGTTCTGACCAATTACTTCATTTTCAGAAAAACCAGTAATATCCATGAAGGCTTTGTTCACATATAGAATTGTACCTTCAGCATCGGTAATCGTTACACCTTGTGTTGTTGCATCAATTACTTTACCTAACAATTGATTCTTTTCATCAATTCCTAACATAAGACATCCCCCCTATCCTACTGTATAGGTCAATATTACTATAAACCACTTATTATTACTGTGTCTAAAATGGTAATTTTTAGTATTATATTCTGAGTGAATTGGAGCGGAAGGCACTTGACTCCTGCGGGAAATAGAGGGAAGTTCGAGACCCCACAGGTGCGAAGCGCCGAGGAGGCTCGAATCCCTCCCCGCGGAAAGCAAGTGACTGCAGTGGAAATTAACGGGCAAGGTTCAAATTGACAGATAAAAAAAGAACGCCCTAATTGAGCGTTCTGGATTATCTACTTTTTCTTCTTTTGCAAAGGTTTAATAATGACCATTTCTATAAGTACATTCAGGATTGAAATAATGATAGCGGCAAAAATGGCAGTACCAAAGCTTTCAATAACAAAAGAATCTCCCATTAGTGCTTGAGTTAAATACAAAGTAATTGCATTGATCACGAATAAAAACAAACCTAAAGTAAAAAAAGTAACTGGTAGAGTTAATACCACAAGAATTGGTTTGACAATCACATTTAGGATAGAAAGAATAAAGCTTGCTAAAATGGCTGCACCAATTCCTTCAAGGTGGAATGATTCTAGGTATCCTGCTACTACAATTAATACTAGACTGTTCACTAATATGCTAGCAAGCCATCTCATTTCTAGATTACATCCTCTCTATTTGGCACCACAAAAATCCATATAATATACACAAGACCCAGTGTACCTACTCCTAAAATGAATGCCAAAGCAAATAGTACTCGGAGTAGTGAAGCATCTATACCTGAATACTCAGCTAAGCCCCCAAGGACTCCTCCAAGCATTCGGTTTGAGCGTGAGCGATATAACTTTTTCACGATTTAAGCACCTCCTGAAGGCTTTACAATAACAGAGCCGGTTTTCGTTTCAGCAAATACATGTAGTACATTTGTGCTTTGTTTATTTGATTGAAAACGAAGTGATTTTTGCACAACTTCACTCTTCTCTTCCACAATCTCTATATTCGGGATTTCACACTTAAAGCTACCAAGATTCGTTTTCAGTTCACCATCAATTGATACTTGTGTAGGTACAAACAAATCGATATTCCCTGTTGTTGTCTTCATATGAGCTGTGTGAGGTTCACCATCCTGCAGCGCGCATATAATGTTGCCATTAAAGCTTTGTAAATCTACTTTTCCAAAACTACCGTTAACAGAAAGAGTACCATTAATTGTTTCTGCCTCGAGCTCCTGACCTGAACACTCTTCTGCCTTTATATGACCATTAGCTGTTTCAAGTTCTAATTCAACTGATCGGATATTCTTCACATCAATTGAACCATTTGCAGTCTTTGCCTTGAACTCGTTCACTTGTAGATTTTCCCCTGAAATCGGCCCATTAAACATTCGAACCTTTATTTTTTCATAATCTGTTTGAGGAATATATAGAACTGCATTTACTTTCATCTGTTTTTTCTGTACTGAGAAAATTAAGCGGTTCCTTTCAATTGAAAAAAGTACATCTTGAAGAAATGCTTTTCGTGCCTCGTCTTGAGTATCAACTCTGTACACCTTAGCATTGCACTCAACTCTAACATCATCTTCATTCCAAGGTACTAGTTTTACGCTTCCATTTGCCACATCCAAATCAATTTGATTGATAAGTGAGTTTGAATTCTGGAAAATATGTTGAATTTCAACAGCATTACCAAAATTAAAATCTAGGTCAATATCTTTTATTTTCTTTAACGCACTATCTATAAAGTCCAAAAATTTCACTTTTGTAGAAGATTGTTTGTAGGATGAATTCTCTTTTTTACTATACTGACTACCCTCACTATTTACATTTGTTGAAAGCTCTGTAACTACTTGTTCTTGAAAAGCACTTTGACTTTCACCTGTGGCACTCTTTTCTTCTAGTTTTTCAATTAATAGAAGGGCCTCTTCTGCTGTTAATTTTCCTTCTTCAACTAGCTTTAAAATACGTTTACGCTCTTCAATCATGTTAATACCCCCTTACAGTGTTTGATTTATTTTGCTAAAACTTGAATCCCTTTTACAACATTCCAAATAACAACAATGAAGCTTATTAAACTAAATAGAGCAAAGAAAATAAGCATTCCGCCTACTGCTGCTTCCATTGAACCCATAACGAACATTGGTAAGACGAAGAAAATGATAGTTATAAAGGGAATAAGATGTGAAATGAATGCTTTTTTCGCATGTTCTCTTACCTCTTGGTCCTGTACTATAAAATAAACTGCGATTGGTAGTAAAAATCCCGCAAAGAAGATGCTGAAGTAACATAGTGAAGAAATGATTTTATTTGTTTCCATTTTTATCAACTCCTTATACATACATATACGGAGTTGATGTTAATTAGTTTCAAATTTTTATAAAAGGAGAAAAAAAGATTTTATGGCTAAACAAACGTTTGATTGGTTTTTTCAAGTGCTTGTGTGGCAAGGGCTCAACCCTATTCATCAAACGTTTGTTTAATTTTTGGTCGTTTTTAATCAAACGTTTGTTTAGTCTTACTACAACTTGAATGTTGACCGTTCCTTTGCGCTGCAGACACTTGCTTTCCGCGGGGAGGAAGTCGAGCCTCCTCGACGTTCCGTCTGTGGGGTCTCGACCTTTCCTCTACTTCCCGCAGGAGTCAAGTGTCTTCCGCTCCAATCCACTCTGTAGATATGATAAGAATAAACTCACTGAAAATAAACTAAAAAAAGATCAACCAACAAGTGATTGATCTTTAGA
Source organism: Cytobacillus luteolus (assembly GCF_017873715.1). Classification (NCBI taxonomy): domain Bacteria; kingdom Bacillati; phylum Bacillota; class Bacilli; order Caryophanales; family Bacillaceae; genus Litchfieldia; species Litchfieldia luteola. The sequence continues at coordinate 341,687 of NZ_JAGGKM010000005.1, read as the reverse complement.
AATTATTTTGTTACAGTCTCTTTTTCTTTGATTAGTTCTTTCATTCGTTTTCTGTCTCGTTCTAGGATTGGTTTTAGGTAGTGGCCTGTGTGGGATTTTGGGTTGTTGGCAAGGTCTTCTGGTGTGCCTGTGCCTACGATTTGTCCGCCTTTGTCTCCGCCTTCAGGGCCTAGGTCTACTAGGTAATCAGCAGCTTTGATTACGTCAAGGTTATGTTCGATCACTAAAACTGTATCTCCATTTTCCACAAGTCTTTGCAGGACTTTTAAGAGTCGAGCGATATCATCTACATGTAGTCCGGTTGTTGGCTCATCGAGGATGTAGAATGATCGTCCTGTTGAGCGTCGGTGCAATTCAGAGGCTAGTTTAACACGTTGCGCCTCTCCTCCTGAAAGAGTGGTTGCGGGTTGGCCAAGTGTGATATACCCTAGTCCTACATCGAAAATAGTTTGTAGCTTACGTTTAATTTTTGGGATATTCTCAAAAAAGGTTAGTGCATCTTCGACTGTCATGTCTAAAATATCAGAGATATTTTTATCCTTGTATTTAACTTCTAATGTTTCACGGTTGTATCGTCTTCCATGACAGACTTCACATGGAACATAGACATCAGGGAGAAAGTGCATTTCAATCTTGATAATTCCGTCACCACGGCAAGCTTCGCATCTTCCACCCTTTACATTAAAGCTAAAGCGACCTTTTTTATAACCACGTACTTTCGCTTCATTTGTTGTCGCAAACACATCACGAACATCATCAAACACACCAGTGTAGGTTGCTGGATTTGAACGAGGTGTTCGACCGATTGGTGATTGATCAATATCAATTACTTTTTCAAGGTACTCAATTCCCTTTACTTCCTTATGCTCGCCTGGTCTACTTTTTGAGCTGTATAGACGTTGTGCTAATGATTTATGAAGGATTTCATTAACCAATGTACTTTTTCCTGAACCAGAAACACCTGTTACAGCAATAAACATTCCTAATGGAAAGCGTACACTTACATTTTTAAGATTATTTTCAGTTGCACCAAGGACTTCGATGAAGCGCTCATCTGGTTGACGACGCTCAATTGGTAATGGAATGAACTTTTTTCCTGATAAGTATTGACCTGTTAAAGAATTTGGGTCATTCATTACATCTTCTGGAGAACCAGCAGAGATAATTTGCCCCCCATGAACACCTGCGCCTGGTCCTATATCAATTAAATAATCTGCTGCCATCATTGTATCTTCATCATGCTCAACAACAATTAATGTATTTCCAATGTCACGCATGCTTTGAAGGGTGGAAATCAAACGATCATTGTCTCTTTGATGTAACCCTATGGAAGGCTCATCTAGTATATACAGAACGCCAGTTAACCGCGAACCAATTTGAGTGGCAAGACGAATACGCTGTGCCTCTCCTCCAGAAAGAGTTCCTGCAGCACGATTTAATGTTAAATAATCTAATCCTACATTAATTAGGAAACCTAATCGTTCTTCAATTTCACGGAAAATCATTCGAGCAATTTGCATTTCCTTTTCAGTCAGTTCTAGAGATGAGAAAAAATCATGAGCCTCATTAATTGAAAAAGATGTGACCTCTCCTACATGCTTTCCTGATATAAGAACAGCAAGGCTTTCTTTCTTTAATCTGTACCCTTTACAGCCTGGGCAAGGCTGCTGTGCCATGTATTTTTCCATTTGCTCACGGATATAGTCGGAGCTTGTATCATGATAGCGTCGTTCAACATTCTTAATGATACCTTCAAAGGCTACATAGTTCTCACGGACTTGTCCAAAATCATTTTCATAGCGGAAATAGATTTCTTCTCCATCACTTCCGTACAAAATTTTATCCATTAGATGTTTTGGAATATCCTTTGCTGGTATATCTAAATCAATTCCGTAATGATTGCAGACTGATTCTAATAACTGTGGATAATATTGTGAACTTGTTGGTGCCCATGGTGCAATGGCATGCTGCCGTAATGTAAGATCCCAGTTAGGAATGACTAGATCAACATCTACCTCCAGTTTTGAACCAAGACCATCACATTCCGGACATGCTCCAAACGGACTGTTAAAAGAGAACATTTTCGGCTCTAATTCACCAATTGAAAATCCACATTGGGGACATGCATGTAGTTCTGAGAAGAGTAATTCCTCTTGTTCCATTACATCAATAATGACTCGTCCTTCACCAAGCTTTAAGGCAGCCTCTAACGAATCAGCTAAACGCGATTCAACACCTTCTTTAACTACAATACGGTCAATAACCACTTCAATGGAATGCTTCTTATTTTTTTCAAGTTCAATATCATCTGAGAGTTCTTGCATTTCACCATTTACACGAACACGTACATAGCCTTGTTTTTTAACATCTTCTAACACTTTTACATGTGTACCTTTACGTCCAGATACTACAGGTGCCAACACCTGAAGCTTCGTACGCTCAGAATATTCCATAATGCGATCCACCATCTGCTCAATTGTTTGAGAGGTGATTTCGATATGATGTTTGGGACAGGTTGGCCTTCCTACTCTTGCAAACAATAATCTTAAGTAATCATAAATTTCAGTAACCGTACCGACAGTTGACCTGGGGTTACGGCTTGTTGTTTTTTGATCAATTGAAATTGCTGGTGATAAACCTTCAATTGCGTCTACATCTGGCTTATCCATTTGCCCTAGAAATTGACGAGCATAGGCTGAAAGTGATTCAACATAGCGGCGTTGACCTTCTGCATAAATCGTATCAAATGCGAGTGAAGATTTCCCTGAGCCAGATAAGCCAGTTAGGACAACTAGCTTATCTCTGGGTATCGTGACATCGACATTTTTTAGATTATGAGCCCTTGCTCCCTTTACGATAATTTTATCCATTGCCATACTACTGTCATCCTTCCGCCTTTAGCACTAATAGAAGATCACGAAGCTCTGCTGCTCGTTCAAAGTCAAGCGCTTTTGCTGCCTCTTTCATTTCTACTTCTAAATCCTTGATTACTTTTTCTCGTTCTTTCTTCGTTAAATTTGATAGCTTCGGAGTTGCATCGTAGTCTTCTGTAACCTCAGCAGCATGAGTAGCTTTGATGAGATTATGAACATCCTTCTTAATCGTCTGTGGTGTAATTCCGTGCTTTCTATTGTATTCCTCTTGTATTTCTCGACGTCGTCCCGTTTCTCTTATTGCAATCTCCATTGAGTTCGTCATTTTATCAGCATACATAATAACCCTTCCGTTCGCGTTACGCGCTGCACGACCAATGGTTTGAATTAGTGATCTCTCTGAGCGCAGGAAGCCTTCTTTGTCTGCATCTAAAATGGCTACAAGTGAAACCTCTGGAATATCCAGACCTTCTCTTAATAGATTAATTCCAACTAACACATCATATTTACCTAAACGAAGATCTCGAATAATTTCAATACGTTCTAATGTCTTAATTTCTGAGTGCAAATAGTTCACTTTAATCCCAATGTCTTTTAAGTAATTTGTTAGGTCCTCAGACATTTTTTTCGTCAAGGTGGTTATTAACACACGTTCGTTTTTCTCAACCCTTTCCTGAATTTCACCCAGTAGATCATCAATTTGACCTTGGATTGGTCGAACATCAATTGGTGGATCAAGTAATCCAGTTGGTCTTATGATTTGTTGTACAACCTCTGGTGTTTTTTCAAGCTCGTAGGGACCAGGTGTTGCTGAAACATAAACAATTTGGTCAATATGGTTTTCGAATTCTTCAAACCGTAGTGGACGATTATCCATGGCAGATGGTAAACGGAAACCATGATCTACTAGTACCTGTTTCCTTGCCTGGTCACCGTTAAACATCCCACGAATTTGCGGGATTGTTACGTGTGATTCATCAATGACGATTAACAGATCCCTTGGAAAGAAGTCCATTAACGTATATGGAGTGGACCCTGATGGCCTTAAGGTTAAATGGCGTGAATAGTTCTCAATTCCTGAGCAAAAGCCCATTTCACGCATCATCTCAAGGTCATACTTTGTGCGTTGCTCTATCCGTTGCGCTTCCAGTAATTTTCCATTATCTCGAAATTCTTTTAAACGTTCCTCTAGCTCCACTTCAATATTTTTAATGGCAATTTGCATTTTTTCCTCACGGGTAACGAAGTGGGATGCCGGGAAAATTGCAACATGATCACGGTCTCCGAGAATTTCACCAGTCAATGCATCTACTTCACGAATTCTTTCAATTTCGTCTCCAAAAAATTCAATTCGAATACAGTGCTCATCTTTAGATGCTGGGAATATCTCTACCACATCACCGCGCACACGGAAAGTCCCACGTCGGAAGTCGATATCATTTCGTTCATATTGAACATCTACTAGCTTATGTAATAATTGATTTCGCTCAAGCTCCATTCCCACTCGTAGGGAAACGACAAGCTCTTTGTATTCTTCTGGCGAACCTAGACCATAAATACAGGAAACACTCGCAATGATGATGACATCTCGACGCTCGAATAAGGCAGAAGTAGCAGAGTGACGAAGTTTATCAATCTCATCATTGACACTCGAATCTTTTTCAATAAATGTATCAGACGATGGAACATAAGCCTCAGGTTGATAGTAATCGTAGTAACTAACAAAGTATTCAACCGCATTATTCGGGAAGAATTCTTTGAACTCACTATAAAGCTGACCTGCTAATGTTTTGTTATGGGCAATGATGAGGGTTGGTCGATTTAGTTCTTTGATTACGTTTGAAATCGTAAAGGTTTTTCCAGTTCCAGTAGCCCCTAATAAGGTTTGATGTTTCTTTCCTGCATTAATTCCTTCGATAATTTGTTTGATTGCTCTTGGCTGATCGCCTTGTGGTGAATACTTTGAGACTAACTCAAATTGATCCTTCACAAAAAAGCCTCCATTCGGAAATGTTGATCTATTGTTAGTATTAGTTTCAATTCAGATTTGCATTTGATACCTTTTCTAGGCTGAAAAATAAGGTCCGATCTTGTTGTAAAAATATTGTACCACAACTTTAGTAAAAATCACCAAAAACACGAACTGATATTCGATTTTTTGTGAGTATTTTTTTTAAGGAAAGTATTTACCTGTTTTAGGAAAGTAAGTACTCTCTTCAGGTAAGTATTTTCACGATTAAGTTAAGTATTTAAACGTTTGAATTAAGTATTTATAGAATACAGGTAAGTATTTCTATTTAATTGGAAAAATCAACTCTTTTTCAAAAAAAAACAGCGGCATTTCCTCAACGGAAGCCACTGCTTTATTTATCCTTTATATCCTTCTACCATTTTTTTCGAATAGATATATCCCGCTGCTAATGAAATCACATCAACTACACCAATTAAGATTGAGTCAGTGTAGCCCTGATATACGGACGCTACAAGTAGCAAGATTGTTAATAGAGTTCCTACATATAAGCTATAAGTTACTCTCGTAAACAGAATGACTAATAAGCATGGAAGAATCAACGCAAGTAATAATTTTATCAACATATGGATAACCCTCTCCCTAATTCCATAACTCTACTATACAATAAGTTTGTTTTAAAAAGGAAGATTGTATATTGGATCAACAAAAAAATAGGTAAATAAATTATTTTCCATTATTTCTTAAATACCTATTTACATTTTCATCCAAACCATTTAAATTATATTTATCACTAAAATAAATTTTAACGGTAAATAAAAATTTAAAGGAGTGTTTTTAAAATGCTTCAACTTTTAAAAAATAAGGAATTTTTCCGTTTTTGGCTTGCACAGGTGATTTCACACTTAGGAGATGGAATCACAAGAATTGCAGTAATCTATTTAATTGCCACATTATCTAAAGATCCACTAATGATTGGTCTTGTTATATTTGCACAACTACTTCCTACAGCCGTTTTCGGTATTTTCTTTGGCCCCTTAGCAGACAAATATTCAAGAAAATGGTTGATGGTAATCTCAGATTTGTACAGAATGATGATCATTTTATTGATGATTCCTTTTCATGACTCAGTGCCAATCCTAATCACTCTAATTGCTCTTCAAGGAATTGGATCCGCTCTATTTGATCCAGCACGTTCGGCTTCTATACCGGACTTAGTTGGTGAAAAGAATATTCAAGCTGCGATTGGCTTGTCACAAGGTACACGAGCAGCAATGGATATTATCGGCCCATCAATTGGTGGTGTGCTAATGTTAATGAATAACTTTACTAGTATCTTTTTCCTTGATGCCATAACATTCTTATTATCAGCTCTACTCATCTTAACTTTGCCAATAGTCAGAGCCAAGCAAGACACTACTCAAAATGCACAAGAAAACTACTTTGAGTCTATCGTATCTGGTGTGAAACAAGTAACAGGCATTCCTGCTTTACGTTTCCTACTCATCCTTCTTATTCCTGTAACACTAGTTGCTGGGGTATTGAATACAAATCTTGTTGCGGTTTTAACAAATGTATTCGAAGTAACACCTGCCCACTTTGGTTTGCTAGAATCTGCAATAGGTGTCGGGGCCATTGCTGGTGCAATTGTCATTGGACCACTTCTTCTAAAACTAATTAGACCTAGTAATCTATTACTACTAGGAACAATGATTATGGGGTCTTGGATGATTTTAGTTCTTCCATTAAATGAAGCAAGATTAGCGTTTGGAATCGGTCCAATCTATATATGGTGTATAATGGTAGGGGTTATTAATACGTTAATCAACGTACCTTTAAGTAGTTTATTTTTAGGAACAACACCCGCTTATTTTAGAGGAAGAGGCTCAGCGCTATTAGGTGTTACTGCAAGCGCATCCCAAATGATTGGTTTACTTGCAGGTGGCTGGTTAGCAGGTGTAGCTGGCGTTTTAAATGGAACCGCGATATCTGGAATACTGCTAATCTTCTCAGTAATTGCTTTTCCATTTCTTAAAGGATACAAAGAGCTACACAAAATTAAACCTAATAATCAAGCTACTCCTACGGTTGCACCAGAAAATGCTGAACTTGTTATAGATTAATTGTGGAGGTCTTAATATGGCTAGTAGTAAAAAAATTACCGATATTGAACTTGCAAAAATTCTCATGGATCCAAGGAGAAGAAATATTTTTGATATAGCAAAAGATGAACCAGTTACTGTTACACAAATTGCAGAAGCATTGAATGAAAAGCCATCAAGACTTTATTATCATGTAAAAAAGCTTGAAGATGCAGGACTACTAGAGTTGGTTGAAACTCGTCAGCAAGGTAACTTAATCGAGAAATACTACAAATCTGTATCTGGCTTTGATGCATTCGAACTAGACAAATCTCTCTTAGCTGAACATTCTGATACAGTGATGGCTGAGGTTATGAGATTACTTGAACCTGGTTTAAGATTGCTATCTTCTGAACTAAAAAACAACAAAGATTCTTATGAAAAACAAGTAAGTTTATCCATAAATTTTTCTGATTTAACCGGGAAAGAATGGCTTGAGGCCAATTCCAATATGGTATATGCCATTAGGGATAAGGCGGAAGTTAAGAAAGATATAGCAGAGGAAATGGGAAATCAGTTTTCCATGACAAAAGAAGAACTTGAAAAAAAATCAAAGTACACATTCTTGGTATTGAGTTATAAGAATGACGATGCTGAGAATCTTGAATAAATGAGCCATTTAGGAGGCTATTATGTTAATACTTCAAACAGAACGACTGATCTTAAGAAATTGGGAACAAAATGATGCTGAAAAAGCATTCCTCTTTTGGGGAAACAATGAAACGATGCACTATTGTGCAGGTGGAATGACTAAGGAGGAAGTGGAGCAGACAGTCTCATCATACATTCGATTCCAAGATACCTTTGGTTATACAACACTTTTTCCGGTCGTTGAAAAAGAAACAAATGACTTAATTGGCATTTGCGGTTTTCAAAAAACAGGTGAAGAAGATGTCTTAGAATTTTTATATCACTACCGCCAAGATACTTGGGGGAAAGGCTATGCCTATGAAGCAGCCAAATCTATTTTTCCTTATACTATTGAAAAGCTTAAACCTAAAAAAGTGATAGCCAGTGCTGCAGTTGAAAATATCGGATCATGGAAAATTCTTGAGAAACTTAACTTCTCATTTAACGAGGAAAAATGGTGTGAAGATACACAAATGAATGAAAGATATTATGAGTATATCGTGTAAAAATAAAGAGTAAGCACAGTCTATTGCTTACTCTTTTAAGATTATTGAGCTACATCTCCATATTCTCCATCACAATGTTGATGATCTCCATAAATCATAGACAGCATTTCAGTTGATGCATCAGAATTTACACTCTTGTAATCCTTTGCAAAATGCTTTAACGTATCGCAAATTCCGACATTGTCCTCCCCAATACTCTCAGACCAGCTCGCAAAGTTACGATAGTCTTGTAACGGGTCATACGATTCAAACGATGCAACAACATCATATGAATCTCCGAGTGTGGTTACTTCAATGCCATGATATGTATCGGGGTGTGACTCATCGTATTTGACGCAAGCGTAGAAAATCATGTTTTCTTACCCAACTCCTCATAGTGAAATTTACTAAGGTTAGTTTGAGCAAGAAATGAAAAAATATGTTACTTGTTTATTTTATCCAATAAAGTAGAAAGTGGCATTTCATTCATGGAAGAAAGTCTATAGCTATAAGAAGTAAAAGCTAGCTGTTCTGTTACTGGATTTGGAACAATGACGCATGATATTCCTGCTTTAATTGCTGCTGTAGAGCCGTTAACTGAATCTTCAAAAGCAATAGCTTCTTCAGGAGCTATATCAAGGCCTTTTAGTGCTTGAATATATAGCTCAGGGTCAGGCTTAACTTTTGCTACGTCATCTTTTGTTCTTATCACTTCAAAGTATTCAAGAATCTTGTATTTTTTTAGATAGCTTGTAACCCAAGCACGACTAGAGCTAGATGCGAGTCCTATTTTCAATCCTAATTCCTTTGCTTCCTTTAGGTATTCTTCTACACCTTCTCTAAGGGTAAGGGTATCTATTTTCGTTTTATATAGTTCGTGGGCAGCTTTTTCTATATCATCTCTTGTAAATGGCTTGGTTGCATGTTTCTCAAGATAGGCATAAAGCACTTCATCCGTTGTTCCAATCACTTTTGCAAATTCCTCTAAGGCCAACTCGACTCCATATTCTAATACAGTCTCTTTATAAACCTCATACCAAATTGACTCTGTATCAACAATTAATCCATCAAAATCAAAAATGACTCCTTTGATTGACATGCCTACCCTCTCCCCCTACTTACCTCTTTTCGATTAAATTCATACCCTCTAACAAAGCTTTTGCATCTGCATTTAAATAATCTATTACCTGTTTCTTCAGCAAAAGGTGTTCTCGTTTCGATATTGTAAGTTTGACACCTCTAATATCGAATTTCGTTGCATAGGTATTGACAGCAAGTATCATAGATTTTTCTTCTCTTGTTAAAGGCTGATGTTCTGGGTTATTTTTTTGATCAATAAGAAAATCTAAAAGTTCTCGTGCATTCTTTTTTAAAAGCCTTTTATAATCATACTCTGATAGAAGTTGTTCATTCTCTTCAATGTACTTTCGTGCTGTAATTAAATCTAAATCATCCATACATTTATTAATTCGTTCGATTAGCTCATTAATTTTCATGGATTATTCACTCCTATCTAGTGATTTACTGAGTTAGAACTTGTTAAAGTAGAAAAAACTAGTTATTACACTAGTTTTTTAACTAACTTTACTATCCGACTGTAAGTAGGATTCAAAATCTTCTTTTGAAAGTGGTCTTGAGATGTAATAGCCCTGAATTTCATCAGCACCAATTGATTTGACGAATTCTAGCTCTTCATCCTTTTCTACACCTTCAGCAACTACACTCATTCCAAGCCCATGGGCAAGTTGGGTGATTGCTTCGGTAATGGCAGCACGATCATGATGCTCATGTAAGTCTTGAATAAAGGATCGGTCCACTTTTAATGAATGAAGTCGGAATTGCTTTAAATATTGCATCGATGAGTAACCTGTTCCAAAATCATCTAGTGCAATAATAACCCCTAACTCTTTAAGTCTTGTTATCGATCGAATCGTGAACTCATCTTGTACCATTAATGTACCCTCTGTAATTTCAATTTCTAACCACTGTGGTTCAAGACCTGTTTCTGCTAATATTCTTTCGACTATCTCATCCATTTTGGAGCGTTGAAATTGTACCGCAGACACATTGACAGCAATACGGATTGGTGTAAAGCCCGCATCTTGCCACTGCTTATTTTGTTCACATGCTCTTTTAATGACCCATTCGCCAAGAGGTACAATGAATCCTGTCTCCTCAGCTAATGGGATAAAATCTGCTGGGGGAATCAATTCCTGATTGTTTTTATTCCAACGGAGTAGTGCTTCCACTCCCGAAATACTCCCTGTATTTGCATTTACTTTTGGCTGATAAACTAAGTAAAATTCCTCATCGTGTAGCGCACGTTTAAAATCACTTTGTAATCCAAAACGATAGCTATTTGCACGTTCCATCGTTTCCTCATAAATACGATAGTTTCCACCACCACTCTTTTTCACAACATAAAGCGCCTTATCTGCCTCGCGTAGTAATGCTTGTACATCTTGTGCTTCACCTGGATAAATAGCAACTCCAATGCTAGTGTTTCCAGGAACAATTTGTCCACCTATTACGAATGGTTCAGCGAAGATGTGTAAAATTTCTTGTGCAATGCTGTCAGCTTCTTCTTTTGAGACAGATGGCAACAGTAGTGCGAACTCATCACCGCCAAATCTCGATATTAAGCCTTTACCTTTAACAAAATTCTTTAAACGAACACTCGCTTCTTTTAGATACATATCCCCGATTTGATGACCTAGATTGTCATTAATGATTTTCACTCGATCTAAATCTAGATAGAATAAGGCGAGGGAATCCATATGTGTATCACAATAGTTCATTTTAAGTTCTAATTGATCGATAAAATAATGTCGATTTGGCAAGCTGGTCATGGAATCGTGATAGGCTAACCATTTTATTAACTCATCTGACTTTCGTTGTTCAGTCACATCACGTGCTAAACAAAAGATTCCCTTTATCCCTTCTTCAACAATGATCGGAACAACGCTCACATCATACAAATACTTTTTACCTTTAATGATTACATTGAATTCATGATGTAATGGTTGACCCTGTAAGACATACTTAAATTTCTCCGACGCAACTGCAGAATCAGACGATGCAATGTATTGAATAAAGGACTTTCCTTTGATTTCTTCTTTTGTTTGTTTAGTCATTTCAAGTGCTCTTGAATTGGCTTCAACCACAAGCCCTTTATTATCAATAACAAAGGCTGCATCCATATTGTTTTCAAAAAGCGATTTATATTTATTTTCATTTTCTTTCTTTTGCTTTCCAATTAAAACTTTCTCCGTTACATCAACAAGTGTTCCAATTGTAACTGGTTGTCCTTTAAAAAGGGACCAAGTAGGACGCAATTCAAGAATGATATCCGTTCCGTCCTTTCGTATGGCCGGAATATTATAAGCTTGCGGAACTTCCTCATTAATCGCACGCCTCTTACGATTTTCAAGCAGTAAATCTACTGTTTTTTTGTTTATAAAAGGAATCTCACCAAATGTTTTCCCTATAATCTCATCTGATTCATACCCAAGAGTAGAACAGAATGTTGGACTTATGTAGATAAAACCCTTATCACCATAGATAAACGCTGCCGACGGCGAATTCTCTAAAATCATTTTATATGTAGCATATTCATCTAACAGTGTCTCATCTTCTGTCTTCCTGTTTTGTAAGTCCCTAAATACCATGAAGTAGAAGAAGGGGATACTTATTGCGATAAAAAGTAAAAACTCAATTGACAGCTCTAATAAAACAGGTAATCCTAGGCTATGGATCGTGTCTTCAAATAATTCATGAGATACTACGAAACCAATCAGAATTGCTACTATCATTAAAAGCATTGTTTTTTTCATATTAAATGAAAAGCCTGGCTTCCCCATTTTTCCCCCACCTTAGATTAAGCTTACTCTAGAAGTTATTTCATAATTCTATCTTATATGGAACTAAATTCATTTGGCAATATAAATGTGGGATATAAGTCATAAAAACAGGTATATTGTCCTAAAAGAATGAAGATTATCAAATGCAGTCGAATAAAAATAAATGAATAATGACTAGTTTTTTACAAAACTTAAATGTATTGAGGTGAATTGCATGGAAAACGAGGGATTGAAAAATAAAGGCCAAGTCGAATTAAACAGGTCAATTAGTACAAGTGGTTTTTTACAATTTTTTATTCCATCTGCCATTGGTATTATTCTGTTTGTTATACCCTTTCCATATGAGGAAGGCGTAACCATTCCGGTTGCAATTTTAGCCAAGCAGGTCCAAGCGATCCTTTCAGATTCATTGCCTTATATTGCGACAGCTTTCGTCGTTCTTGCGGTTGTACTCTCTCTCTTCACAAGCTTAGTAAAACCAAGATTTATTACGAAATCTATTTTCTTTAGTAAACTTTTTAAAGTTTCTACCTTTTGGTTGATTGCAAGACTCATCGGAATGGTATTTTCGATAATGGCCTTATTTCGAATCGGGCCTGAATGGATTTGGTCAGATGTAACTGGAGGATTATTACTATTTGAACTTATACCTGTTCTATTCTCCGTGTTTTTATTTGCGGGTTTACTTTTACCGTTATTGCTCGACTTTGGCTTATTGGATTTATGTGGAGCAATGCTTAAAAAAATCATGCGTCCTCTTTTCACTTTACCTGGTAGGTCCTCTATTGATTGTTTAGCATCCTGGTTAGGAGATGGAACAATTGGTGTCCTACTAACGACAAAGCAGTATGAGGAAGGATATTATACAAAACGAGAAGCAGCTGTGATAGGAACAACTTTCTCGGTCGTTTCCATTACCTTTACAATTGTAATCATTGCCTATATGGATCTTGAGCATATGTTTGGCCCTTTTTATTTATCAATTGTGGTTGCAGGATTGGTTGCTGCAATCATCTGCCCAAGAATTCCTCCTTTGTCACGAAAACCTGATACGTATTATGAAGAGGCAGAAAAAAGGCTTGATGAAACTATCCCTGAAGGTTTAACTCCTTTTAGATGGGGCCTCCTTAAAGCAGTATCACATGCTGAAAGAAATAATAATTATGGTGCTGTTGTAAAAGGTGGTATCGGAAATGTACTTGATATGTGGCTTGGTGTCATACCAATCGTGATGGCCATTGGAACGGTTGCTTTAGTCATTGCTGAATTCACACCTGTCTTCACATACTTAGGTGCACCGTTTGTTCCCATCTTAAATGTGCTCCAGGTGCCTGAGGCAAATGAAGCAGCACAAACGATGGTTATCGGATTTGCAGATATGTTTCTACCCGCAATCATCGGAAGTAGTATTGAAAGTGAACTGACTAGATTTGTGATCGGAGCCGTTTCCGTGACGCAATTGATTTATATGTCAGAGGTAGGAGGTCTGTTACTAGGGTCAAAATTACCTGTATCTTTCACTGATTTAGTGATTATCTTTCTACAGAGGACATTTATTACATTGCCAATTATCGTGCTTTTTGCACATCTATTTTTTTAAGTTTTTTTTATCATTTTACTATTATTTGTCCACCCTTCGAATAGACTAAAAGTAAAAAGAGAACGGAGTGGAGTTACTTTGAAAACCTCTAGAATTTTAAAATGGGTAACAGGTGGTCTTGAAGCATTATTAGGAATCCCCATCATTGGTGGGTCAATCGTGATCGGGTTCCTCTGGACGCCATTAATACTCATGCTTATTCTTCATATTGTTGCCCTTGTTTTCTCTGTGAAGGAAAATGAAAAGCGACATGGCAATATCTTAGGAATTGTTACATCTTGTCTTGCTTGGATTCCATTTTTAGGGATGATTATGCATATTGTAACAGCTATTGTGCTTATGATTGATGCGAGTAAAAGCGAGACAGTATTAACTAGTGAACAAGACCAGTTGTAATGTTAGCAAGACCATTGTAGAGTCAGTACCTCATACAATGCTCTTTTTTTGAGCATTCACCTTCTTAGGCATTTCTCCTAATTTACGTAAATTTGTACTCCTGCCCATCCGAGAACAAGCTTTCCTCCATAGGGTATAAGTGAACAAAGTAAACGAATATCTAGGAGGAAATGATATGTATAGAAATGCCCATCCAAACGATACAAGATTTCTAGGAGGAGCAGGTTTAGGACCATTAACTACCGGACTAATTGGTGCTGGAATTGGTTATTTAGGCGCCGAGCTCTTAGACGGACCTGATTACCCTGGTTATGGTTATCCTGGGTATGGTGCAGGCTATGGACCTGGTTTTGGTGGATATGGCCCTGGTGTAGGTGCTGGATTTGGACCTGGCTTTAGTGGATATGGCCCAGGAGTTGGAGCTGGATATGGTCCTGGTTTTGGCGGTTATGGACCTGGCTATGGTGCTGGATTCGGACCTGGTTTTGGCGGGTATGGACCTGGAGCTGGATTTAGAAGAAGATTTTAATTTTATAATAGAAAGTGAATAGGAAAGATAGCCCTTTAAAGATGAAAAAAATCCAACATGCGCTGTTGGATTTTTTGTACATATGTTTTTAGTTAGAATATAAGCTAAGTTCGTTAAACCGCTTTATTTTCCCACTTTTTCTGGTCATATACAAACAATATACCTAATTCATGATGTTCACCGTCGTAAAGTGCACGTTGTACGAAACGGACTTCACCATTCGTATCGACAATTTCCAGTTTACAATATGCTCTGTTTTTTTGAAGAGCTTCGTAAAATCCACCTTCAGATTTCACCGGGATGCTATTTACTTTTGTAACTATTTCACCCACTTGTAAGCCCATTTTTTCAGCAGGAGTTTTTGGAATGATCCCTAATATCATTAAACCATGGTCCTTTCTTGAAAAAAAGAACGGCATTGAATCGTCTGTTAATCGGTGATGAATGGATATGAGTTCTCGCCCAATTAGTGCTAAGGAAGCGCCAACAATGGCGAGTAACGGATACCAAATGCTCCCTACTGCTAATGCAGCAAGTACGATTCCATGAGCAATAATGCGTTTCCCAATAAACCGTATACCATCAGAAGGAAGCATACCTAGTGTTTTATTTTGAAATCCTATTGCAAAAGGAACGAATGTAAGTGCATATTGGCCATCATTAAGTGAAAAAAGTGGCCACCATTGAAATTGTGTTTGAAGTACCTCACCGGGAAGTATTAGAAAAACAGGAACCATCCACAAACGTCTTGTAAGGTGTGAGCCTACCGGTAAGCCACGCTTACTTTGTTCAATATGAGGAGATGTCCCCTTGGTACCATTCTTTAGTACGAGTAACCCCTCTGAAATAACTAGCAGTGCTAATAACACTACAACAGCTGTTAAAGACGTATTTTTAAAATCTTCTATCAAACCTTGTAAAAAGCTAGACTCACTACTTAGAGTTGATAGAAAGATGATACCAAACATCGAAAAGCCAATAACATAGGATGGTGATAACCAACGTAGACTAAAGGTTAAGCTCAATAAAATAGTGATAACCCCAATTAAAGCAATTGTCCCGAACGGCATAACCACTCCTGAACCAATGGTTATAATAGACAGCACTAAACCTAAAATAACCCCCATTGGTAAGAGTGAACGTAATTCATAGAACCCATCATGCAGCCTCGTATGAAACACTTTTCTCTCCCGCTTTACCCGTAAATAACCAAGGAAGACCGCCATACCAAAGAGCCCATAAAAAAGTGGGTGGAGAAAAAGCCGACCAATTCCCTTTAAAAATTCAACTAACCACAACTCTATCAATGCTTATCACCGCCCTTTATCCATTTCTCACTACGATTCTAGTAAACTTATCCTTTATTTTACCAAAACCTCTTACGAAAGCATACGGATTTTATTGGAAAATTTAGAATGGGGGTTAAATGCTGGACATTTCAATCATTTACGTGTGATATATCAGTCAGGTAGGACTGTATATCTGTTGCTTTCTTTACATTTTCCGGGTTTTCAATATATATCGGTCGAATTAGATATCATATCGGTCGATTTCGACTTCTTATCGGTCAATCTGAAATTTTATCTGTTGATTTTGACATCTTATCGGTCAATCGGAGAGATGTATCGGTCTATCAGGATATCCCATTCAGAAAAAACCTCATATAAAAATCCCCTCCATCAACGGGAGGGGATCTCATTTCACCTATTGAAACAACACTTTCATCGCTGTTTGCAGCTGGATATCATTTGCTTCTTCACGTACTTTTTCAAGTAATTGTGTTTGAATTAATTCAGCTGTCGCTTTATCTATTTTACCTGTAGGCGTTACCTTATTTGTTTGTTGGAATGCTTTAACGGCAGTTTCAGTCTCTTTACTGTAATAGCCATCAATACGTCCTGTTTCAAATCCAAGTCCTTTTAGCATAAGCTGAGCATTTTTCACTTGCTCATTATTCATATCAGGTACTAAATCCTTTTCAAGTTGTATTGGATTACTGTAGAAGTAGTCAGGTTGTTTTACATCAATTGTAGGCTCTACTCCAGTTTTATGAATCCAATTGCCATCAGGTGTAAGCCATTTAAACATCGTTAGTTTAATATTACTTCCATCACCCATTGGGACAGCTTGCTGAACAGTGCCTTTACCAAATGAAGATTCACCAACAACATGATAACCACCCGCTTCTTTCAGTGCACCTGCTAAAATCTCAGATGCCGAAGCACTACCACGGTCAATTAGTACATTAATTGGATAGCCCTTCTTCTCTTTTAGTGTAGAGAAAAAGCGTTGTTTATTACCTGTACGATCTTCAATTTGTACATAAGGTTTTTCCTCTGTAATTAGATGCTTAAGGATTTCCTCAACACTTTCGAGGTACCCACCAGGATTTCCACGAACATCTATTACTAGCCCATCAATTTTTTGCTTTTCCAGCTCATCTAGGCTTACAACAAAATCCTTTGCAGTGTCTTCTGCAAACGATGTAATTTCAATGTAACCCACTTTTTTACCATTGCTCTCTTTTACAGAGCTATAGACGGTTTCAATTGGTATCTCATCTCGTGTCACATCAATTTTTATAATTTCAGTAACTCCAGGACGGATGACATCTAGCTTAACAACCGTTCCTTTTTCACCACGAATTTTCAAAACAGCTTCATATAAATCTAAGCCCTCAACATTTTCACCGTCTACTGCAAGAATTTGATCATTTGGCTTCAAACCAGCTTTTTCAGCTGGAGAATCTTTAAATGGAGCAACAATGGTTACCTTCCCATCGATCATACTCACTTCTGCACCAATTCCCTCAAAAGAGGAATCAAGTGACTGGTTAAATTGTTCGGCAGT
Source organism: Cytobacillus luteolus (assembly GCF_017873715.1). Lineage (NCBI taxonomy): Bacteria > Bacillati > Bacillota > Bacilli > Caryophanales > Bacillaceae > Litchfieldia > Litchfieldia luteola. Next base: position 324,354 of record NZ_JAGGKM010000005.1, on the reverse strand, counting down.
ATCTTTATCCATATAAACAGAATAAGGATCTTCTAATGTGCTGACCATCCCTTGAATAGCACCTTCAATTAACTCATTTTCATCCATTTCTTCAACATATCTTGACTTGATTAAGTCATATGCTTGCCCAATCTTCTTTAACTGTTCTTGAGCATCTTCGCTCGGTTCAGGCTGTGCAGCTTGATTTTCCGAGGCTGTATCATTACCCGCTACTAATGGTGTACCATCTAGTACCTCTGTAGCTACATACATTCCCCCTGCACCAATTAGCATTGATAGTGCCATGTACATTGCAAGAATTTTACGACTCAAACGACTCATCCTCCTATCCCTTTACCAATCGCTGTTTTTTACTAATGTATAAATGCCTTAGGTAGCCATTTCTTATAAAACAGCCTAAATAGAACAAGTGCAATATCATTAGTGTATGATTATGGAAATTTCTTATTCTATTTCTTTTTCTTCCATTACACTTGCAGGAAAAGGCACCACACATGCATTGTGCGATGCCTTTGGTTAACTATATGAAAAGCTTGTTCATTTTATGAATTTTTAAATAATGTAGACTACTATTAATTATAGGTTAATTTTAAATGATGTAAAGTAAAACCTTTTCTAAAGATTGAAGTTAATCGCAAATGTGTAAAGACAATGAGAAATAATTGTTCGACGTATAAATGGCCCAAAAGGTTCATATACATTGATATACCTGTTGGCACTACAACTAGACACTTCATCATACGTACATGATTAGGTAAAAAGGTACGCGTGGTATCACATATTTTTTTAAGGAGGTCCTTATGAGTAAACAACAAAAGTATTCTATACAGTATCCTAGCAAGGTTGTAAGCATGCAATCACAGGATCGAGTCCGTTTTTTAGAAAGAAATTATCAGCTTACAGATTTGCGCCATTCTACTCACTGGAATATCAGGGTGGCTGCTCCCCAAAAGGCTGACGGCTTCAAAGTATTCGTATTTGCATCAAGTATGGAAGGTTATACACAGGGCTATGACCTACCAATATTTGAAACGGTCAAAACATATCCACTTGATGATGCGATGAAATTAGTAGAATTCTACACTAATCTTGCAAATGAAGATAAAATGTACGAAGAGCCAACACTTAAGCAAAATAAGCTTCTAATCAATTCATTAAGACGTAAGCGAATCTTGCTTTTACGTGTCCCTAAAAAACGATTGAAAACAAAAACATCTGAAGAATAAACATTCTTCAATCCACACCGATAAAATTCTGGTGTGGATTTTTACTTTTTTATATATAATTTATGGTATTGATAGAATCTGATTACTGAGGAGATATGTGGGATGGTAGCATTTAAAGAGCTTACGGCAAAACAAGACTTTATTGAAGCTTTTAAGGTTATGCATGAATTACGCACTCATCTAGATGAAGAAGGTTACTTAGAATTACTTGAACCTATGCTTAGCGAAGGGTATCGTATGTTGGTTGCCATAGAGGACGGCGAGATTGTAGCTGTAACAGGCATTATCCAGCTAACAAACTTCTATAATGGCAAACATATTTATGTCTATGATTTAGTTACAGCTGAGGCGTACCGTTCAAAGGGCTATGGTGAAAAGTTACTCTCTTACATTCATACTCTAGCAGAGCAGGAAGGCTGTTCGTCCGTTGCCCTCTCTTCAGGACTTCAACGTAAAGATGCACACCGTTTTTATGAAGAGAAAATGGGATATGCCAAAACAAGCTATGCGTTTGTAAAAACACTATAAAAATAAAGTGCGCCAGAGATTATCTCAGCGCATTTATTTTTCAAACAAACGTTTGATGAATTGGGTTGAGCCCAGTGTTATCAAGGTGTTGAAAAATCCAATCAAACGTTTGATTGGATTTTAGGTAATGATTATTTAACTTGGATTACGATTTTTCCTACAGCTCTTTTTGACTCACTAAGCAAGTGCGCTTCTTTTACATCAGATAAAGAGAAGATAGTTCCAACTACCGGGCGAATCTTTCCTTTTGATAGCAAGGTAGAAAGTTGGTCTAAGCTTTCCCCATCAGGGCTACTAAATATCAAGTTATAGTGTATACCTTTTGCATCTACTAGTTGTTGACTCGTTGGAGAAAGTCGACTTGTGATTGAAATAATTTTTCCATCCTCTTTTGTAGCACCAACTAATTCTTTAATTTGATATCCCCCAACTGTATCAAAAATGACATCGTATTCTGATGCTGGAAGACTTTCTTTTGTATAATCAAGGACAAAGTCTGCTCCCAATTCTTTCACGAGTTCACTGTTTTTTGTGCTTGTCGTGGCTGAAACAATGGCCCCCTGTGCTTTTGCCAACTGAACTGCAAAGCTTCCAACACCACCAGATCCACCTAACACAAGGACTTTTTGACCCTCCTTCACTATCGCCTCTTTAACTAGTGCATGCCAAGCTGTAATTCCAACTAAAGGCACAGAAGCAGCTTCAACAAATGAGAGATTACTAGGTTTTAGAGCAACAAACTCTTCATTTACTGCAACAAACTCTGCATATGTCCCATTTCTATCTAAGGAAGTATAACTGTATACCTCATCTCCTACCTTAAACTTCTTAATATCAGAACCAACTGCAGCCACTACCCCAGCTACATCATATCCCAATACAACAGGAAATTCGTGAGCTACTCGTTCTTTAAAATAACCCTCTCTAATCGCTATATCTACGGGATTTATTGCTGAAGCATATACTTCTATTAGAATATCTTTTGGTCCAACTTCAGGTAGTGGTGCTTCAATTTCTTTTAACTGTTCAATTCCACCATAGTTTTCAATCGCAATTGCTCTCATTTTTTCCACTCCTTATGAATATGTTGTTTCTTTTAATTTTCCATTTTCATAGTCAGATACAGGTCTAAACGGAATAACAGGGGCACTTTCTATATGAATGAGACGTTCTTCAAACTGTTTAAAAAGTTCCTTTTTTCCTTGCTCATCAATTCCAGCTGTGAAGACAAATGGTTCAATCACATCCATTCCGACAAAATAAAGCTTTTCATGCTGGATGTTAAATAATCTCTCAGAAAGTTCCCCTTTCAAATGATTTTTACCGAAGTTCCGTAAATCTTTACCTCCAGTTGTAAATGAAAGCATTGCTTTTTTGCCTCGTAAGTTTCCTTGATCATATGCACCTGGCCCATAGGCAAATCCATAAGCAAACACCCGATCAAACCAGCCCTTTAAAATAGCTGGAGCTTCAGTCCACCACATCGGAAATTGAAAAATAACAAGGTCTGCCCAAGTAAGTTTTTCTTGCTCGTCTAAAATATCTTTTGAGAATGTTCGGTTTTGTGATGCATGATACTGTTCACTAATGTAACTAAAATTATCTGAGTTTTTTATCGCAGTAAAATCATCCAGGTCTGCAATTGGCTTGAAATTCATTTTGTATAAATCAGATACTTTTACTTTATGTCCTTGTTTTTCTAAAACTTCAACGGCCGTATCTTTCAAAGCCGCATTTAAAGAAGTTGGACTTGGGTGTGAATAGACGATTAAAACATTCATAAGTCTCTCTCCGTTCTAATGTATTGAGTTAATTAGTTTTGTTCTATTTTTATAGAACTTAATAGTTAATCTTATTATAATCGAATAATTAACAATTTCAACCAAAAAATATAAAAAATTATTTGTAGTTTGTTTAATTGTTAATGTGGGATTGTTTTGTTATTATCAAAACAAGAGTATTGTTCGTTGGAGGTAGAAACATGACATATAAAGTTAAGGTTGATTATTCACCTATCTATGAGTTGATAAATAGTCTTGAGTTATTTGTTTCGAAGAAGTTTGTGAAGAGCCTAGATTTAGGCATTGATTGGGTAAAGTCGGTTGAAGAACAGATTGAACCAGGTTTGCTTGAGGAATTACGTTCAAAGGATGTCCCATGCCTTTCTTACTTAAATGTTCTTTTATATCTATCACCGCAAAAAGAAGAGATTACTGGATTTATAAACTGGCTACAAGAGCTAACACCTGGTAATTTGTATGAGCTACTTTCTCCAATAATCGCTGATAACCTACCTAATGATTTAGGAACGATTCGAGATAGCTATGTCCATTATCTATCACTATGGAACAAAGCTTATTTTTCTACCTTTGATCCGCAAGTATTAGAGGAACTTAAGAAATCAAAGGCTTATTATGAAAGCTTATCAACCACCAAATATTCAACAGACTTAGTTGAAAAGGCTTCAGGTGGGATTCGTATCGAGCCATTTGAAGGGCTTAAGGAGGTTGTACTTGTTCCGGGTTATCATAATACACCTCTCACGGTATATTGGAAATACAAGAATACGTATATCATTCGCTATCCTGTAGATATAGGTAGTGAGGACGCTTCCCAACCATCTAAGCAGTTAGTGAGGTTAACGAAGGCTCTGGCAGATGAAAATCGTCTACGCATTTTACAATACGTTGCAAATGAGCCGAGAACGTTTACGGATATTTTGAATTACATTAATATTTCTAAAAGTACGGTACATCATCATATCATGGCACTACGTTCTGCTGGGTTAATTAGTGTGTATCATACGGATCAGTGTTGTGCAGAGTTATATCGTTACCGTGCTAGTGGGTTTAGTGAGTTAGCAGATAGTTTTCAGGAGTTTGTTCATCGGGTGATTAGACCTTCTCAGTAGAGGAGGTTTTTTAAAGTTAAAAGATTATAGTGTTCAAATGGTACCCGTTCCTTTTCGCTGCAGGCACTTGCTTTCCGTGGGGAGGAAGTCGAGCCTCCTCGACGTTCCGTCTGCGGGGTCTCGACCTTTCCTCTACTTCCCGCAGGAGTCAAGTGCCTTCCGCTTCATCCCACTCTGACTTCAAAATATACTTAAAATCAACCCCTTACAAAAAACAATTTGAAATAAAAAACACCTGAATCCCGATGGAATCCAAGTGAAATTCATTATATTTAATATTTCTTTATAAGCTTTATACTCGCTATAGGAGAATCTTCTTGTTCACTCTGATTATAAACCCAAAGCTCTTTTAAACCTTCTAAGTGATAAAGCACGAAATATCTTCCATTTACATCACTAATTTCTGATATCTCTGGTTCTCCCAATAGTGCAGTTAAATCTGCTAGATAATACTCTTTTTCAGGTGCATATTCGATTACATAAATTGTATCGTCTTCTTCTAAGTAAGAGTACCCATACACATAATTTCCATACTGAAGTATGTTTGCTCCATCCCATACATCCTCAAGATCAGGCTCACCTAGAGTTTCTTTTATTTCTGCGGCTGTTGAACCTATGCCGAAATCTGCATTTGCTAATTTGCCCTCATTTAGCAAGTTTTTAAAATCTTCATTGAAAAACTCATGAGTTGGGCTTTCAGCTGTTTCTTCGTTCTGTGGAGCCGTTTCCTTAGATTCTGGAGCCTCATTCGTAACTTCAGACTTCTCATCCTGCGCACAACCAGCTAACACCATAGTAAGAATAAATAATAAGATAAAATACTTCATAAGTCCCCTCCTCATGCTACTTCATAACGACAACTATAAGATATGTTTATTTTACCATTTTTTCACGATAAATGTCGAAGTATGGTAGGTATGTATTTTGAGTTATGTTTTTACGATAGGGTTCGAAGATGGGACTGGTTTTGTGAGGAGATATAAAAAACCACATCTAATTCAAAGATGTGGTTTCATAGGTTAAAAGTTTATATATTTACGAGGGTCTACTGAGTTGGATTTTGAATTATTCCATGGTCCTTTATGGATTTCAAAGTGTAGATGCTTTCCATAAGATCTACCCGTGTTCCCCATGTAACCAATTCTTGTACCCTTATCAACAGACTGGCCTTCACTCACATTACGTGACTCTAAGTGTGCGTAAACTGTTGTGTAAATTTGTCCATTAATATTATGGGTTATAAACACTACATTTCCATAGCTACTTGAATAATACGAACGGAAAACGGTACCGGCTGCTGCTGCAACTACCGGGACATTCGCAGAGCGATTCGCAATGTCTACCCCTGCATGCAATGACCCCCAACGATGTCCATAGCCCGAAGTTAGTCTTCCTGTTGTTGGATTCATAAAGTTTCCATCTGTCACTTTAGGAGTTTGTCCTTTTTTTCTTGCTTCCTCTATTTCACGTTGTCTCTTTTCCCATGCTTTGATTTCTTTTTTAATCGCAGCTTCCTGTGCAGCTAGAAGTTTTTCTTCATCTTCAAGCTCTTCTAGGTGGGAGTGAATTTCTTCCTCTTGTTTCTTTAATTGAGACATGATCTCATTTTTTTCCTTAATATGCTTATTTAGTTCCACTTTCATGGCTTCAAGAGATGTTAATTGATTTTCTAAATTAGCTAAGTGGACTGTTACTTCTTCCTCTTTTTTCTCTTTTAGAAGCTTGTCCTCTTGATGTGTTTTAATTATATCTTTATCTGCCTGAACAAAAGTAGATAATGCACTAAGTCTATCAATAAAGTCGCCAAAGTTTTGTGCACCTAATAAAACATCAATATAACTTACGACTCCGCCACTTTCCTGAATCGAGCGCATTCTTTCTTCTAGCAATGCATCACGCTTTTTGATTCTTTCAGCAACTTCCAAAATTTGTGCTTGAAGCAGTTGAATTTCTTCTTGTGTAACAGCAATTTCCGCTTCTTTTTCACGCATTTTTGCGTTTGTTTCAGCAACTGAGATATCTAGTCGTTTAATATCTGCTTCTAATTTTGCTTGTTCCCCCTGAAGTGATGAAATCTCGTATTCTTTTTCATTCATTTCAGATTTCACATCGGAACGTTTCTCCTGAACCTTCTTCTTTTCATTTTCAAGCTGTGTATTCTTTCCAACAGCCCATGCAGTGTCAATAGATGAGGTTGATAGGAATGTACCGATTGCAACCATCATTCCTATACTGATAAGTAAAAAACGTCTTCTCATTTATCCTGTTACTCCCTTCTATTTTCAATGGTCATGGTAACGAACGCTTGAGGTTAAGTGACTTCATGAAGTACAGATACCATATCTTTCTTTTATAAAAACTATTAAACTCTTAAGAATTTACGAACTGACATTAAGCTTCCCCAAACTCCGATAATCGAACCAATTGATACTAGAAGGATAGCAACCTGGATGGCAAATGGTTGGAATGGAAGTAATTGAAAAAATGTTCCTGCTAATTTGGGTTGTATCAAATCTAAAAGATAATTATAAGAACCTAGAATCACTGAAATTGGAATAATTGAACCCAATGCCCCTAAAAATAGACCTTCTAGGAAAAACGGCCAGCGAATAAATGAATTCGTAGCTCCTACTAGTTTCATAATTTCAATTTCTTTTCTTCTGGCAACAATCGTTATTTTAATAGTGTTAGAGATTAAGAACATCGCTGTAAATATTAGTCCCATAATTAATGCGAGTCCAATATTACGAGAGATCTCTACTGCACTAAATAACTTTTCAATTTCACCTTGTCCATATTTAGCTGAAGCTACATTTGAAAAACGTTCAATTTTTTTAGCAACAACCGAAATATCATTCGGTACTGTTGTTTTTACAACAAAAACATCATGTAATGGATTATTTTGTTCAACTAGTGCGAAGATAGACCCTTCATCCCCCAAGCTTTTTTTCAAATTTTCAAGCTCTTCATCTTTGGATGAAAACACGATTTCTGATACCTGTGGTATTTTTTCGATTTGTTTTCTGAGCTCTTCCTGATCTTCAGGTGTAGCTGTAAGGTCAATATGAACACGTATACGCACATCTTCTTCAATGGAAGTAGCCATGCTATTTAGGTTCATCATTATAACGATAAAGACACCTACAAGTAATAGGGTTACGGTCACAGCACTAACGGAGGCAAATGTCATCCAGCCATTACGTCCAAGGTTCTTGATGCTCTCACGTAAATGACGAATTAAGGTACTAAACTTCATAGCCGTAGTCACCCCTAACTTCATCACGTGCAATTTTTCCATTTTCAACGGCAATTACACGCTTCTTAATTGTATTAACAATTTCACGGTTGTGTGTAGCCATAACAATGGTAGTACCACGGTTATTAATTTCTTCAAAAATCCTCATAATTTCCCACGACGTTTCAGGGTCAAGGTTTCCTGTAGGCTCATCCGCAATCATTACGCCTGGTGCATTTACAATTGATCTAGCAATTGATACACGTTGTTGCTCTCCACCTGACAGCTCGTCTGGTAAAAATCTAGCTTTATGTTTTAACTTAACTAGGTCTAAAACATCCATGACACGCTTTTTAATATGACGTGGATTTTCTTCGATGACCTCTAAGGCAAAGGCAACATTTTCATATACTGATAGTTTTGGTAATAGTTTAAAATCTTGAAACACGACACCAATATTTCTTCGTAAAAGTGGAACCTTTTTTTCCTTCAACTTTGAAAGGTTGATTCCATTTATCATAATGACACCTTTTGTTGGTTTTTCCTCACGGTACATCATTTTGATAAAAGTTGACTTCCCTGCACCACTTGGTCCAACAACATAGACAAATTCACCTTGTTTTATCTTTATACTAATCCCATTAACTGCGAGGACGCCGTTAGGGTATTTTTTATATACATCTAGCATTTCTATCATGATCATTCACCTGATTGTTAGTTTATAGTCAAACCCTTATGTTTTTGACGACATTCTTCTATCAGAAATGCCGAATCTAATATTTTACTTTTCTACAAAATAGTATAATTCTTTCTCACCTTTTTCATTATACCATCATATTTCGCCAAAATCAGACCTAAAATTATTACATTTTTATTTCATGGAGGGATTTTTGTCATATGTTGGAATAATTATTGTGTAGAGGAACATGAATATGTTTGGAGAAGGCTGTATTGTAGAGGTGAGATTTAGGTTCGGTAGGGGTTGGTGAGGTTGCAGGGGGAACCTGGCTGAATAAGTGACGGATTCCGACTCGTTTGGTGTGGGTACAGGCGAACCTGGCTGAATTAGTGGCGGATTCGGTCTCGTTTGGTGTGGGTACAGGCGAACCTGTCTAAATAACTGCTGGATTCCGACTCGTTGGATGGGCTTATAGGGAAACCTGTCTGAATAAGGGGTGGATTCCGACTCGTTGGATGAGGTTACAGGGAAACCTGTCTGAATAAGTGATGGATTCCGACTCGTTTGGTGTGGGTACAGGCGAACCTGTCTAAATAAGTGCTGGATTCCGACTCGTTTGATGGGGTTACAAGGAAACCTGGCTGAATAAGTGATGGATTCCGACTCGTTGGATGAGGTTACAAGGAAACCTGGCTGAATAAAGGGTGGATTCCGACTCGTTGGATGAGGTTACAGGGAAACCTGGCTGAATAAGGGGTGGATTCCGACGCGTTTGGTGCGATTGCAAGGGAACCTGTCTGAATAACTGCTGGATTCGGACACGTTTGGTGCGTTTGCAGGATAACCTGTCTGAATAAGTGGCTGATTCGGACTCGTTGATGCGATTATAGCGAAACCTGGCTGAATAAGTCGTAGACTCAAAACCAAAAAACAAAAAAGGCCTCCGTCAATGACAGAAACCTTCATTTGGTTACCTTATTGCTTACCAGCTAACCAAGCAGCAACAGCTGTTGCTTCTTCGCCTTTAACGATACCACCTTGCATGATACCTTGGCCTTTTAAGATAATTGATTCAATTTCTTCTTGAGAGTACTTAGATCCTACAGCATTCAATGCAGGTCCAGCTCCTCCAGTTAAATCTCCACCGTGACATGCTGCACAGCTTTGTTGATAGATTTTTTCGGCGTTTGCAGTTGTAGCGCCTGCATCCCCAGTATCAGCCGGTTCAGCTGCATTATCGCCTCCACCGCCGCATGCTGCTAGCACTAGCGATGTTCCGAATAGTAAAGCAAGTAGCTTTTTCTTCACACAATACTCCCCCTAGAGTAATATTTGGAAATACATCTCTATTATAACCAATTTACGCTCGTTTAAAACCCTCCCCCAACACCTCGGAAGCGTCCATAACCACGACAAACGCAGACGCATCAATGCTTTTGACCAATTGTTTCAATTTAGTGAATTCTGTTTGATCAACGACACACATAAGGATTGGACGCTCATCATCTGTATAACCGCCCACTGCTGATAGTCTTGTAACCCCTCTATCAATTTTTTCAAAGATTCCCTTGCTCACTTCATCTTGTTTAGTAGTGATAATAATAGCCATCTTTGAATAACCAAAGCCTACTTGAACTAAATCGATTGTTTTACTCGTTGCAAACAAACCAATTAAAGCATAAAGGCCACCTTCAAGGTCAAAAACAAAAGCTGCTGCAATAACAATCATTCCATCAATTAGGGCAACACATGTACCAAGAGATAAACCTGTGAACTTATTCACGATTTGTGCTGCCAGGTCCGTTCCACCTGTCGAAGCATTTCCCCTGAACGCCAATCCTAATCCTATACCTACTACCACTCCACCGAACAGGGCACCTAATAGTGGGTCTAATGTGGCAGGCTCCATGTCTCTTGTAAGGAAAACGACAAATGGTAAAAAGAGTGTTCCTATTAATGTTTTAATTCCGTACTGTCTTCCTAGAAAAATAACACCTGCTATAAAAAGTGGAATATTGAAAGCCCATTGAACAAAGGCCGGTTCCCACCCGAATAATGAATCAAAAATTGTACTTATCCCACTTACTCCACCAGAAGCAACTCTGTTTGGTAATAGAAATAAGTTGAATCCAATCCCGACGATTGCTGAGCCAATTAATATGTAAATATACTCCTTGAGTAATTGAATCCTAGGATTAAATGTATTATTTCTACGTCTTTGTTTTGCTGACATCATCATAATTTATTTCCCCCAAACACTGCGAATACTAACAGTTGTTCATACAACCTTTGAGAGTATAGCACGGGTGTGTAAATGTGTAAACGCCATTGGTATAACGTGTTAAAGCGACAAAATTCTTGTTTTGCTGATACAGCAACTTCAAGACGGATTTTGTGCTTTTGTGAATAGTTTGTGTCAATGTGGGTGGATGCATGCGAAGGATTCGACAAATGCCACGCACTTGTCGAATGCTGAGCGAGGTTATTGCCCGTTCGACAAATGCCACGCACTTGTCGAACACATCCCCCAATCCTGAAGAATTCGACAGATACGTGGCATTTGTCGAATAAACATCAAACAAAAAAACCTCTGAAAACATCCAGAGGTTCCACGGTTATTCTTTTACTAACTCAACCAACTTAGCTGTAGCGTTGTCCGTGTTTTGGATGAAGGAGACAAGCTGGCTGTTTTGGTTGTTGTGGTTTTCGAGTGATGCTGAGATTTCTTCTAGTGATGCTGTTGTTTCTTCTATTATGGCTGCAAAGTCACCAACGGATGTTTCGATTGCTTTTGAAGATGTGCCAATGACCGAAGTAATTTCCTCAAAGTGGTCTACTGTGCTGTTTAATTCATTGACGGTTTTATCAATTCTTGAGAAGGCATCCATTGTTTGCTTAGTAAGGTCTACACTCTCAACCATTTTCTTCGCATTTTCTTCCATTTGTGTTTTTGAGACTTTTGTACTTTCATTAACCTGTAAAAGGTTCGTAGAAATACGGTCTGCCGCATTTGACGTTACTGATGATAACTTTCGAATTTCTTCAGCTACTACTGCAAAGCCTTTTCCACTTTCACCCGCACGTGCTGCCTCAATCGAAGCGTTTAGTGCTAGTAAGTTTGTTTGAGACGCAATTTCTTGGATATGATCTGTAAATCCAGTCGTTTCATGAATCTTTTCAACTAACTGGTTCATCGTTGTTGACATACTGTCGATCGATTTTTGGAACTCTGAGATTTTCGACAATAAAGTATTAACTGTTTCGCTACCAGCTTTTGAAGCTCCATTCGCTTCATCTGTTTGAGATCCTAAGTTACTTGCAGCGTTTACTAACTTGACAACCGTCAGATTAAGACTCTCAATTGATTCTGTAATTGTGCTAGCTGCCTCGTTTTGAGTAGCCATACCAGAAGAGATTTCTCCAACTGCTATACTCATTTCATTAAAAGAATGAAGCTGCTCTTCACTTTGAACACGTACTTTACCAAGGTTTTCACTAATTGTTTTCGTCCCTTCAATCAGCTGCTCACCCTGTTTAGTCTGTTGATCAAATAACAATTGTGTTTTTTGTTGTAATTCATTCATATCGCTCTGCATTTTGAGTGATACTCGATTTAAAAATATAAGAGTTAAGACAATAAGTGAAAATAATAAATAATAAGTAACAATGACTCTTAAATCGAATTGAAGGGTAGCACTAGAGATATAAAAGAAGTTAGCACTTAATGCTACTGCAAATACAACTCCAGTAATTAATGTAGAGCGCATGTTATAAATTGCAATTGTCGTTAACAAGTAAAACGGAATTAGAATCATTGTTACTGATTCACTAGCAATCATAATAAAATACAAAACAACACTCAAACCTACTATTGAAAAATAAGGAGTTTTAGTAATCCAAATTTTCTTGTGGTTTAGTAAAAATAGAATCAGGACAAATAGTCCTCCTCCGATCGCAATGGTTAGAATCATAGATAAAGGCTGTTTAATTGCAATGTCAACAATAATAGCTAAAATAACTGAAATGAATGTTACGGTTGCTACTAGTTTATTTTTACGAGTAATGTCTAGTAACCGTAACTGCTTAAGTGAATTGACTTGCTCTGACATAAAGAATCCCCCCAATTGTTGATACTAGTACAATTTTACAATATTTTTATACCAAAAGAAATAAGTTGTCGAAAATTGTTGGAATTAATACAAAAGTATGAAAAAAACATTAACACTTGGTAAATAGTGTAAAACTAGATTTTATTTATAATTGCTTGTTTTTACTATCTTAATATATCATTTGAAATATCTCGAAGCTAAGGTTTCTGTATCTCATATATCGGCTATATATTTTGTCTTATATAGTGGTAAATAAATACAAAAAACCATCGAACAGAGTTGTTCGATGGTTACATAGTGTTTAATTTAATTTAGAACGTAGGTACGCATCAATAAATGGATCCAAGTCACCATCCATTACACTTTGGGTATTTCCTACCTCAGTGTTGGTACGGTGATCTTTTACTAGCGAATAGGGGTGGAAGACGTAAGAACGGATTTGGCTTCCCCATCCAATGTCCTTTTGTTCTCCACGAATTTCTGCTAACTCAGCCTCTTGCTCCTCTATCTTCAATTGGTAAAGCTTAGCTTGAAGCATTTTCATCGCACGTTCACGGTTTTTAATTTGTGAACGCTCTGTTTGACAAGTTACTACCGTATTTGTTGGAGTATGGGTTATACGAACCGCTGAGTCGGTTGTATTGATATGCTGCCCACCCGCTCCACTTGCACGGTACGTATCAACTTTTAAGTCTTCCGTACGAATCTCAATATCAATTTCGTCATTGAATTCAGGCATAACTTCACAAGATACGAAGGAAGTATGGCGACGGCCTGATGCATCGAAAGGAGAAATACGGACGAGTCGATGAACCCCTTTTTCTGCTTTTAAGTAGCCATACGCATTGTGTCCTTTAATTAATAGGGTAACACTCTTGATACCCGCTTCATCTCCAGGTAAGTAGTCTAGTGTCTCTACCTTGTAGCCTTTTTTCTCAGCCCAGCGAGTGTACATACGAAGGAGCATTGAACCCCAATCTTGAGACTCTGTACCACCAGCTCCGGGGTGAAGCTCTAGGATGGCATTGTTTTTATCATGCTCTCCACTTAATAATAACTGGAGTTCGAATTCATTTAGCTCTTTTGATAGAGCCTTGATTTCAGTCACAAGTTCAGCTAATAGCTCTTCATCTGGCTCTTCTTTTACAAGCTCATACGTTAGTTGAAGGTTTTCATAGTTCTCTGATAGCTCTGTGAATTGATCTACTGATTCTTTTAAGGCATTTGATTCGTTAATCACATTCTGAGCAGCAGATTGACTGTCCCAGAAATTCGGCATTGTCATTTGCTCCTCTAGCTCTGTAATTCGTGCTTGCTTAGCCTCTAAGTCAAAGAGACCCCCTAAAGTCGTTTAAACGTTTATCCATTTTTTCAAGCTCTTGTTTTATCTCTACTAGTTCCATACGTTCACCTCATAAAATGATGTCAATCTTAAAAGGTGAGAGAAAAGCCTCTCACCTTGATTTCTTTATTGACCACAACAGTTTTTATACTTCTTGCCACTTCCACAAATACAAGCGTCATTTCGCCCAACGTCTAGAGACTTTTTAACCGGTTTCTTCTTCGGTTTTTCGTCGCCATCTTTCGGATGAACTGCTTGACCTTTTGCAACCTCTTGACGTTCTAGGTTGTTACGAATTTGAGCTTTCATGATATATTTTGCAACATCTTCTTCAATTGATGCAATCATTGTTTCAAACATTGCAAATCCTTCAAATTGGTATTCGCGTAAAGGATCTGTTTGACCGTAAGCACGTAGGTGAATCCCTTGACGTAGCTGATCCATGGCATCAATATGATCCATCCATTTACTATCAACTGCACGAAGAACAACTACTCTCTCAAACTCACGCATTTGTTCGGCTGATAGCTCATTTTCTTTTTCATCATAACGCTCTTTTACTTTTGAAAGGATAAGCTCAGTGATTTCTTCTGGCTCTTTACCTTTTAATTGCTGCTCAGTAAGGTCACCTTCGTTTAATAGGTTACCATTAACAAACTCAGCAATTGATTTTAACTCCCACTCTTCTGGTAAGTCACTGCTTGTATGAATGCCTACGTTCTTTTCAACCGTTGATTGAATCATACGTTCAACCACTTCACGAAGGTTTTCTGAATCTAGTACTTCAAAACGCTGTTTGTAAATAACTTCACGTTGTTGACGAAGAACATCATCATATTGTAAAAGCTGCTTACGAGCATCAAAGTTATTACCCTCAACACGTTTTTGTGCTGACTCAACTGCTTTTGATACCATTTTACTTTGGATTGGCTGAGTATCGTCCATTCCAAGACGCTCCATCATGCCTCTCATATTGTCTGAACCAAAGCGACGCATTAACTCATCTTCCATTGAAAGATAGAATTGCGTAATACCTGGATCACCTTGACGTCCAGAACGTCCACGTAGCTGGTTATCAATACGTCTACTTTCATGACGCTCTGTACCAATTACTGCAAGGCCGCCTACTTCTTTTACACCTTCACCAAGCTTGATGTCAGTACCACGACCAGCCATATTTGTTGCGATGGTTACCGCACCATATTGACCAGCATTCTCAATGATTTCAGCTTCTTTTTCATGGTTTTTCGCATTTAAAACATGGTGCTTGATGCCTTTTTTCGTTAAGTATCTAGAAATTAACTCAGATGTCTCAATCGCAACCGTACCAACAAGTACTGGTTGTCCTTTAGCATGGCGCTCTGCAATATCTTCACACACTGATTTAAACTTGCCATCGATTGATTTAAAAATTAAATCAGGACGGTCATCACGAGCGATTGGTCGATTCGTCGGTATTGAGACAACATACATATTGTAAATATTACGGAACTCTTCTTCCTCAGTTTTTGCTGTACCCGTCATACCGGATAACTTTTCATACATACGGAAGTAGTTTTGGAACGTTATCGTAGCAAGTGTCATGCTCTCGTTTTGAATTTCCAAGCCTTCTTTTGCTTCAATTGCTTGGTGTAATCCATCACTATAACGACGGCCTTTCATTAAACGACCTGTAAATTGGTCAACGATCACAACCGCACCTTCATCAACAACATAGTCTACATCTCGGTGCATACTTGAATTCGCTCTTAGCGCCTGATTAATGTGGTGAATTAAAGCTACATGGCTGATATCAAATAAATTCTCGATACCGAATGCCTTCTCAGCTTTTTCAATTCCTTTATCCGTTAATTGAACACCTTTTGATTTTTCATCATACGTATAGTCTTCTTCTTTGGTCAGCGTACGAACGAATCCGTTAGCTTGAATATAAAGAGAAGTCGATTTTTGAGCTGAACCTGAAATGATTAACGGTGTACGTGCTTCATCGATTAATACGGAGTCAACCTCATCAATTACTGCATAATGAAGTGGACGTTGAACCATTTGTTCCTTGTAAAGGACCATGTTATCACGTAGGTAATCGAAGCCAAACTCATTATTTGTTCCATATGTAATATCAGCGCGGTACGCTTCAATTTTTTCCTCACGAGAAAGAGCATTTAAGTTCAACCCAACTGTTAAACCTAAGAAATTATATAGCTCGCCCATTTCTCTAGCATCACGGCTTGCTAAGTATTCGTTGACCGTGATTACGTGAACACCTTTGCCAGTTAGCGCATTTAAATAAACAGGCATTGTCGAAGTTAATGTTTTACCTTCCCCTGTTTTCATCTCAGCGATATTACCTTCATGAAGGGCAGCTCCCCCCATTAACTGAACATGGTATGGATGTAAGCCTAGTACACGCTTAGCAGCTTCACGAACAACCGCAAATGCTTCTATTAATAGACTATCTAGTGCTTCTCCCTTTTCATAGCGACCTTTAAATTCAGCTGTTTTTAAAGGGAAATCAGTATCTGAGAGCTTCTCCATCTCTGGACGTAACTCTTCAATTTTAGCAGCTAGCGCATCAAGCTTCTTCAAGCTACGTTTATTCGGATCGAACACTTTATTTAAAATTCCAAGCATCAAAAACGCTCCTCTGTTTTCATTTAGATGGTTTTTATATGTAAAAAATAACCTGTCTACGTTCTATATCTTGATAGAACGTAAATATTGGTGGTTATAGCTTGTAAAATAAATCAACTTTAATTTTAACATTAATAGGGAATCGGAACAACATTTAACGGGAAAAGGAAGTAGAAAGGGTGTAGCCATATGACTACACCCTTAGATATTAATTCGGCTCAATAATTCCGTATTTGCCATCACGGCGTTTGTAAACAACATTTGTGTTGTTAGTAGATGCGTTTGTGAAGACGAAGAAGTTATGGCCTAACATGTTCATTTGTAGGATGGCTTCTTCATTGTCCATTGGTTTTAGGTTGAAACGCTTTGTTCTCACTAACTCAAAGTCTTCGTCATCCAGATCTTGAACAGCCACGTTAGTTGTTGTGCCATTTGTTGCTTCAAAGAATGCACGAGTGCCGCCTTGATCACGAAGCTTGCGATTTACTTTTGTTTTATGTTTACGAATTTGACGCTCTAGTTTATCAACTACGAGGTCAATCGCTGCATACATATCAACATGAGATTCCTCTGCACGTAGTACTAATCCCGTCATTGGAATCGTTACCTCTATTTTAGATTGCTTATCATTGTAGACTTTTAGGCTTACATTTACATTGGCATCCGGAGTACCGTCAAAATAGCGTTCTAATTTACCTAGTTTTTTCTCAACATACTCTCGTAATGCTGGAGTTACCTCAATGTTTTCACCGCGAACGTTGTAATTCATACATGAACTCCTCCTTTGAAATCGACCAGAGTGACTAGTCATTAGGGATTACTAGCACCAACCTTGAAGTGCCTAGCCTTTCGACATAACCTGAGTTAACAAGTTATTTCTTGTGGCTATATTACTACAATTCTACATTACCCTTTCCTATTCCTGCTTAAACCTAAAAATATTTTGTGAATGTTTTGTGAATTCAAATAATTTTAAGTATAAGAGTATATGACTTGAATTCACCGGTTATGACAGGTGCTAGGAATGTATCTGTTTCTCATTGGATAAGCTAAGGGGTTTAGTAGAACTGTACTACTCTCCCTACCTTTATTTTACCCTATATTAATGGTGGTAAAACATGGTGGGTGTGACAGAATTGTTAATAAATAGAAGGCTATAAGATGTCGAATTTAAATTGATTTAAAAATTCAGAAAAATATTGTCGAATATAGTAGAAATTTGTTAAAATTAGAATAGATTGGTTTGAACGTAAAAATAACCGCAAGATACAGATACTACGTAGATAAGGAGACTCCTCATGAAAACAAAAAGTATGCAGGTTTCGTTTGAACTAGTTGGCGAAACACTCTCAGATGACATCTATTCTGACCATGGGATCCTATTGTTAAAAAAAGGAACAGTCTTAAACGAGACCCACATTTTACAACTTAAAAACTATCAAAACCGAGCATTCATAAATGTTGAGGAAGATAACAGTTCTGAGCCGAGCCCATTACAAAGTTTTCAGGAATTATATAGTGAAAACCTAAAGAAGATGAAAGCAATCTTTAATGATCATCACCCAGATCTGTTGCCACCCATGCAACAGATTTTTGAAGATTTCGTGCCTTTATTTGAAAAATCAATAGAGAACACAAAGTTTATCAATCAAATAAACGAAAGCATGAGCTTTGATGAATATACCTACCGGCACTGCTTAAATGTAGGAATAACAGCAGCCATTATCGGTAAACTATTAGGTCTTCGAAAAAAAGAATTAACCAAACTAGGCCAAATGGGATTATTACATGATATCGGTAAAATGACCGTTCCCCCAGACTTATTAAATAAGCCTGATAAACTATCAAAGGCTGAATGGGCACAAGTATCTCAACACACCACTAAGGGATTTGAAATGCTTAAAAAAGCAACAAATGTTGACCTTAATGTGATTGTCGCTGCTTTACTACATCATGAACGATTAGATGGATCTGGTTACCCGAACGGATTGAAGCAAAAGGATATTCCATTCCTTGTACAAATCGTCTCAGTTGCAGATACCTTTGATGCGATATGTTCTGAAAGGAGTTACCAGCCGAAGAAGAGTGTATTTGCAGCCATTAATGAACTGATGAAGGAAGCGAATAGCAATAAGCTAAACCCTGCGATTGTCGTTCCGTTTGTAAGGTATTTGATGAGGCAATACATTCGTGAAGAAGTAAAATTAAGTAATGGAGAAATTGCTGAAATTGTGTTTATTCATGAAAATGAGCCACATCAACCACTGGTGAGGATCAGTGAGGAGTATATGGACTTGCGAAAGGCTAGTAAGTTGGAGATTGTGGACCATGGCAACAAAGTAGAAGTTATTGGAGCTCCCTAACGCCTGAGGGAGCTTTTATTTATTCTCGGGATTGAAAGGAAAATTAAAAAATGACACCCTCATGTAATTGAAAGTGTCATTTGTATAGCTATTTTACCTTTACAACTGCTTTACCAACAATATCATGGTCCCCTAGAGAAGCTCTAAATTCCAAAGTAACTTCCCCCGATACTAAGTCAAAATCCTCACGTTTAAACTTAAACTGTCCTAACTCAGCCTGTTCTTGCAAACCTTCAGTACCCGATTTAGCAGAAACACCATTTAAGGTTACACTGTTTAAATCTATATCTTTCATAGTAAGAACATCTGGCAGATAAACTTTTACGGTAAAAAGTCCATTATTATCTTTTAATATACCTGGAGTTACTTCGATACTCACTGGGATTTGGACAATAACCTTTTTCTCATAAGTTGATTTCCATCCAGCGTGATCTTCAGCTTCAATTTTAACCAAATATTCACCTGGTTGGTCAAATTTAAAACTTCCACCATTCTCTATCACCTGACCGTTAACCGTCAGTTCTGCAGAAGAGATACCAGATACTTTATCATCAGCATGATAAGTAAGAACAACCTCTGCACCTAATGAATAAACATCTTGTAAGTCTATAGAAAGTTCAGGTTGTGTTTTATCAATTTTAACCTCTTGGGTTTGTATTTTTTCTATATTCCCCACATTATCAACTGAATAGAAATATACGTTATTGATCCCCTCTTCAGTTAGTGTAAAGACTGAACCTTCTCTAAAAGCCCCTTTATTAATTGAGTAATATGTATTTGCTACACCGCTTTCATTATCTGTTGCAAACAACTCTATGACTGTATCCTGCGTTAGCCAATTTTCATTTGCAGTACTTCTAGTAACTGGAGCTTCAGTATCTTTGTTGGATACATTTGTTACAATTTTTGAAGGACCAGATTCTCCTAAACTACTACTATAAGAGTGAACAGTATAGCTATACTCCCCTGCAGGCATATTCGAAAATAAAGCTGCTATACCTGTAGTTGTTCTTACTAAAACAGCTTGTCCATCAATAATTTGATAGATTTTATAGCCTGTAGCGTATAGAACTGGAGACCAACGTAGCACAATGTCGTTCTCATTTTCAATACTTAACGTAACGTTACTAGGCGGCTGGAGAGTGTTCATCGTTTCTGCAACTGTTTTGCTAGCAGGCATTAAAGATGCTTGAGATACTATGACGAGCATTACTACAAAAGTCCACATTCGAAAAGCTTGTTTATTCATTACATAGTCCCACCTTTAATTTAATTTTTCCAAATAAAAAAACCTTATCAAGGTTCATAGACTAGGACTATGACTCCTTGTGGCAACCGGCTGCCATCTACGTATATCATTATCGTAGGTCAGGCCCATGGCTTTGCGTCTCAAAGTTTCCCGTGATTTGCCTTTTTTCACTCAGAATATTCTAAAAACTATAAGATTATCATATGTCGAAATGTGGTTGTAGGGAATAGTGCATACAGACCAAATCGTATTGGGGCTATTGAACTAAAAATACGTTATTTCTGTTACACTTACTAGAAAATAAAAAGGCTCCCTATGTCGGGAGCCATTAATTATTGACTAGTATATTTAGATAAGGATTTCTGAATGGAAAGTTTCCAGGCCTGATACGCAGGAAAGATAGATTGAGTAATCAATTGTTGTTTTAGTGTGTGATTATCATAAGCGCCTTCGAGCTTCTCAACCTCTTTAATCACTCCGCTGAATTGATCTAAGTGTTGAAGTATCATCAATTCCCCTGAGAAAAGCGCCACCAGATTTTCATTCGTACTCGCAATTTGAGAAAAAGCAGAGAAAATATCAGCAAGTACTTGATCTCCTTGAGTACGTTCATAGTTTTCAAAGCCTTCTACTACATACTCAAATGCTTCTTCTACAGTATCCAGTAAAGCGATATAACGTTCCAACATATCATATTGAAAAACACTAAGTTGTATCATACATTCACCTATTTTCGTTTATCAAAAAACATCCCGTCTGAGGAAACAGACTCATAAGGATTCGTGTACTTATTCGTTGATGTTTTTGTCTTTTTTAGTTGGTTGAGATCTAGTTGGATTTCTTGTTTAAGTTGGGCTAGTTTTTCATCGATAACTTTGTTTAGTTTAACTACCTCTGCCCCTAGTTGCTTTTCTCCATCTGTATAAGGAGGATTTACCTTCTCTATGATGTTTTGTCTAGTTTTTAGTAATTCTTCAATGTTAGGTATCAATGAATCCCGTTCTTCACTAGTAAACGGCTTTTGCAAAAGGTCATAAAGTTCCTTTGTTACTAGATAGAGAGCCTTCACTGCACTCACTAGGCTTGGCCACCTTGTGAATGTTGCTGTTGACGGTTGAGTTGAACTACTTGTTTCCAAGTGTCTCGGAACTCAGTAACATAGCCTTCTACTTCTGATAGAATCTCTAAATCATTCTTTATATTAACTTCCATTAATTGACGGTTAATATAGTCGTACATGGACATTAAGTTTTTAGATACTTCTAATTCCATATTCAATGTAACCATTAACTCACGAATGATGTTCTGTGCCTTTTGAAGGTTTGTATTTTTAAGCTCGATATTTTTCTCTTCAATGCCTTTTCTTGCTAACTTCATAAATTTCAAACAGCCATTGTAAAGCATTAATGTAAGCTCACCAGGTGACGCTGTTGTCACCGAGTTTGTTTGATAGGATGCATATGGATTAGTTGTAGCCATGGTTGAATCACTCCTTTTCTTACATTCCTAGGCTAAATTGCTGCATTAAATACATGGATTGCTGATTTGATTTCTGAATTGCTTTCTCCATTGCCGAAAACTGCTTCCAGTAACGATCTTCAACTTGGACAAGCCTGTCTTCGAATCTATTGATTTGTCTATCTACATTGATTAAGTTTCTTCCAATTCCGAATTGCTGATTAGTACGGAGGTTGTTCCCAGCTCTATTTTCAATTTTTTTTATTGTAGAATCAATTGTTTCTTGTAATCTTCTAGCAATACCTTTAGTTTCATTTGTATTTCCATTTAAGCCAAATAACTGCCATACTGCCTCTGGATTTTCTCTTAGTTTATTACGTAATTCGGTTTCATTTACAGACAACTTTCCAGCATCGCGGTAATTAGAGCTAGAAGAAATCCCTAAATCACTCAACTGTTTATACCCATCAATTGCTCCAGAATGCGGTGTATAAATATTGACTCTCATTTGGTTTAAACCACTTGATATAATAGTGTCACTACGAAGTAATCCACTTTTTGCACGTTCTTCCCAGAGTTCAACTTGCTTTTCAGTCATCGCTTCTTTTTCTTCTTCAGTTAAAGGCTGATAACTTCTAAATTTTTCTTCAGAGATTTTACCATTTAGGTTTTCAATAACCTCATTGTATTTTTTTACAAACTGCATAATGCTATCGAATGCTTTATCAGTGTTAGAAGATATTGTAATTGTTTCTTCAGTGTTAGTTGCTTCTGAAAAATTGAAAGTGATATTGTTGATAGTATATTGATTTGTTGGTGGCTCAACTGTTAATACTCCATTATAAGTGAACTTAGCATTTGTACCACCCGTTTCTGTTGATACCCATGTCCCTGTAGAATTATCTCCAGCTTTCATTTGTAACGTATTAGCTAAAAACGACGCTGTTGTACCATTGTAACCAATCTCTGCCCCTAAAAATTCAGTTGTTTGATTAAAGTTCCCGGTCTTAGTACGTTCCATAACTACTTTATCTGCAGTAGCATCATAGAAGGCTCTTACACCCAATGATGAATCATTAATTTGTTTTAATACATCATTTAAAGAAACTTGTGTGGGATCAAAAACAAATGGAGCTGGTTGGTTTTTTGTTCCATTCTCATTATAACTTACTAATGAAAACTCAATCATACCATCTGCATTCAAATCGAAACCACTATTAAACTTTCCTTCTTGAGTGGATAGTTTTGCATTAGGATCAACTTTTGCAGCCGGGTTATTCGATATTGATGATTGACTTACACGAACCGCAGCCGTTGCTAAACGCTCTACTTTAACGTTATAAGTACCTTCTGAAGCTGATGCATTTGCTGTTGCAGATACGCTTGTAGAAGAGCTAGTTGTTGTTTTTGAAAAATAAGTTCCTTGAAGTCTCATATCAAATGACATATTTCTCAATTCAGTTAATAACTTATTTACGTTTCGGTATTCATCACGTTGCCACTCTAATGTTTGCTTTTTTCTAGTAAGTTTTTCAAGCGGCATTCGTTCTGCTTTCATTAAATCCCTTATTAGGGTGTCAGTATCCATACCACTTGCTAATCCACCAATTCTCACCTAGATGCACCACCTTTAAATCTTTTTGTCTACCATTAATCCAACAAATTCCGTCATTGCTGCATATACATCTAATAATTTCTTAGATGGAATCTCTCGAACTACTTCTTGCGTTTTATTATCAACTATAGAAACATAGTATTCCTGTAGCTTCTCATGGAGCTGAAACTTTAAAGATGTTTGTGTAGGCTGCAAGAAATCATTCATACTATCTATGATATCCTGTACACTTTCTTTAGATATTTTTTGTTTATCATCTGTTTCCTTTTTTGATATTTCTTTTACTGCTTCAAGATCAATAACCTCTATTGGTTTAGTTTGATATCTAACCAAATCTATGTTGTTGTTCACTGTTGAGTTAGAAGAGATACGCTCAATGGACATAGTATTATCCTCCTAGACTAACTTCCTTTAATAGTTATATCGGAAATATATAAAATTTCTTAAGCTTGAGGTAAATTTATTTGTATGAATTTCATACATAATTAATTTTTATAATTGAACAACAAAAAAGATGGTTCCATAGAATTAACCATCTTTTTGAAGACTTAACGTATAATTTTGAGAACAACTTGAGGTGCCTTTAGGCAAAATTATTAATGCACTTATGTTATAAATAATTCAATTGCCTACATCCCTTCACCCTTAAGCGTTAAATAGAAAAAAGAGGGAGGGGAAAAGCCCCTGTGCCTCTTTTAATAATTATTAACGTAATAACTGAAGTACACCTTGTGGTTGTTGGTTAGCTTGAGCTAACATTGCTTGAGCTGCTTGAGAAAGGATTCCATTTTTAGTAGATTCCATCATCTCTTTAGCCATGTCTACGTCACGTACACGAGACTCAGCAGCAGTTAAGTTTTCAGAAGATGTGCTTAAGTTGTTGATTGTGTGCTCTAAACGGTTTTGTACAGAACCTAAGCTAGAACGTTGTGCAGATACTTTTTGGATAGCACCGTCGATAACTTTGATAGCTGTGCTTGCTTGACCTGCAGAACCAACTTTAATGTC